>JAGTUY010000164.1 GCA_018224455.1 Desulfosarcina sp. | reverse complement strand
TGGGGTTGACGCTGACCAGCAATGCCGCTGCACTCAAGATGGTGAATACCTTTTTCATGCCTCTCTCCTTTTTCATGCCTCTCTCCTTTTTCATGCCTCTCTCCTTTTCGATTGGTTTAATTGCTCCCGCCACACAGGGCGGCGCTGACGACGGCTCTGCATATCCGGCTTCGGCAGCTTGGGTTAAACGAATGGGTGCATTGAATTGAATTACCACCGCTTTTCGAAACGCCTGCGCAGCACCACGGCCAGCGCATTCATGGTGATCAGAAAGGCCAGCAGTACCATGATGGCGGCCGACGTGCGCTCAACGAAAGCCCGTTCGGGACTGTCGGCCCACAGATAGATCTGTACCGGCAGCACGGTCGACGGGTCGGTGAAACCACCTGGAATGTCCACGATGAAGGCCACCATGCCGATCATCAGCAGCGGAGCCGTTTCGCCCAGCGCCTGGGCCATGCCGATGATGGTTCCGGTCAGCATGCCCGGAAGCGCCAGCGGAAGCACGTGATGAAACACCATTTGATTTTTGGACGCGCCGACACCCAGCGCCGCCTCGCGGATGGAGGGCGGAACCGATTTGAGCGAGGCCCGGCTGGCGATGATGATGGTGGGCAGGGTCATCAGGGTCAGCACCAGGCCGCCGACCAGGGGTGCCGAACGCGGCAGGCCGAATAAATTGATAAAAACGGCCAGGCCCAAAAGCCCGAAGACGATCGACGGCACGGCCGCCAGGTTGTTGATGTTGACCTCGATGATGTCGGTCCATCGGTTCTTGGGGGCGAACTCCTCCAAGTAGACGGCGGCGGCCACACCGATGGGAAAGGAAAGCAGCAAGGTAACCACCAGGGCGAAGAAGCTGCCCATCATGGCTCCCCAAATTCCCGCCAGTTCCGGTTCGCGGGAATCCCCCTTGGTAAAGAAACTATGGTTTAAGGCCTTGCGCAGACGGCCGTCCGCATCGAGTTGGTCGATCCAGGCCAGATGCTGGTCCTTCAATCGCCGTTGATCTTCCGGCAGGCGCCGATCCATGTGGCCTTTGACCAGCATGTCCACGTCGTCATCGGCAGGCACCCATACCGGGACGGTCTTTCCGATCAGGCGCCGATCCTCGAGCAGGATGTTGCGCACCTGAAATACCGTCCCGGTGCTCACCAGGCCGTAAAGGGCCCGCTTGTCCTGCCGCCCCGACACGTCGGGGAACAACCGGCTCATGGAATCCTTGACGATGGCCATATAATTGGCGTCCGAAGCCAGCTTGTCCTGGAATTCCGCCGGATCGAAAAACACGTCGAGCTTGATTTCCGTCTGCTGGAAGGCGGTGTAACCTTTGCCCACGATATTGACGAACAGCAGTGCCAGGAACCCCAGGCTGATAATGATCGCGGCGACGCCGTATATTTTGAACCGGCGTTCGGCCCGGTAGCGGCGTTTCAGGCCGCGGTTGACGATGTCGATGGTCCGGCTGTGGTTCGAACGCACGGCATTATCGATAGATTGGGATATCCTATTCATATTGCTCCCGATATTTACGGACCACGACCAGGGCGACGACGTTGAGGGCCAAAGTGACCAGAAACAGAAGCAGCCCCAAGGCGAATGCCGCCAGGGTCTTGGGGCTGTCGAATTCCTGGTCTCCCACCAGCAGGGTCACGATTTGAACCGTTACCGTGGTGACCGCCTGGAATGGATTGGCCGTCAGATTGGCCGACAGGCCGGCAGCCATCACGACGATCATGGTCTCGCCGATGGCCCTGGACACGGCGAGCAGCAGGCTGCCCACGATCCCGGGAAAAGCGGCCGGGATAATGATCTGGCGAACGGTTTCTGAACGGGTGGCCCCAAGCGCCAGGGCGCCGTCCCTGAGAGCCTGAGGGACCGCATTGATCACATCGTCGGAAAGCGAGGAGACGAAGGGAATAATCATCACACCCATCACCAGACCGGCGGCCATGGCGCTTTCCGAAGACACGCTGAAGCCGAGTAAATCGCCTGTGTTGCGGATGAACGGCGCCACGGTCAGGGCGGCAAAAAAGCCGTAGACGACGGTTGGGATGCCGGCGAGGATTTCCATGAGCGGCTTGACCATGGCACGAATTCGGCGGTCGGCGTATTCGGACAGGTATATGGCGGACATCAGACCGATGGGCGCCGCCACCGACATGGCGATCAAGGCGATCATCACCGTACCGGCCAGCACGGGAAGCGCACCAAAGGCACCCGAAGAACCCACTTGATCGGTTCGGATGGCCATTTGCGGGCTCCACTCCAGTCCGAAAAGGAATTCGGTCACCGGCACGGAACGAAAGAAGCGGATCGATTCATACAGAACCGACAAAACAATGCCGATGGTGGTGAAGATGGCGATCATGGAACAGGCAATCAGCAGATAGCGCACAATGCGTTCAACATGATTGCGGGCGCGCAGTTTCGGCACGATCCTGGACCGGATGAAAACCAAGGCCAACAGGCTCAGTGAAACCGATGCGATGGCCAGGCTGGTAAACGAGATCTGTTTCAATTGAGAATACCGGGCGGCGGCCTGCTGAATCATCGGATCGGATGCCGCGGAAACGATATTTCCGTCCACCAGGTTGCGAATGTCGTTCAGAAGCAGGTTCAACCGCCCGTCCGGCAGTGACCGAATTTCTTCCGGGAGGCCGTTGAGAACTATGCCGGTGATGATCGACGGTTCGAAAGCCAGCCAGGCGGCATAGACCACGATGGCCGGAATACCGCACCACATGGCGGTCAGAGCGCCATAATAGACCGGCCGGGAGTGCAGCTGTTGAAGGCCTTTGGTGCCCCCGGCCACGGCAAAAGCCTTTTTGCGGCCGATGTAGTATCCCATTGAGGAAAGCAGCAACAAGATGATTAGCAGATGAAGTGGGTTCATATTTATTGTTAGCATTGTGTTAGGACTCCCGTATTTCCTGAACCGCCGCAGTTTCTCTCGTGCGCAAAATAGGCGCCGATTGTTAGGCAAATGTTAGCGTCCGGTTAGTTATCAATGAGCGCGGGCGATCCCGGTCGATTGGGGTTGTGAACTAAAAATTTAAATGATGCTTGACCCGAGCGATGGTGTTGCCTACTATCCCGGCTTTTTACAAAGAACGGGCGGAAAGGTTCCGTTCCGAAAAAAGCTTGCCCCAACTCATCAACCAATCAAATTAATCGAACCCATGAAACCCCACAATCAAACCCACCTGAAAGTCCTTTTCGCCCTGACCCTGGTCCATTTCACCGGCGATTTCTACAGCGCCTTCACTACGCCGCTGTTTCCCGCGTTCATGGACAAGCTCAACCTGACCCTGGCCCAGGTGGGGCTCATCGCCGGCGTCAACCGGTTTCTCTCTTTCATCGTCCAACCGGTGGCCGGTTACCTGGCGGACCGTTACCAGGGCCGCGCCATCATTCTCGGCGGCCTGCTCATGGCCATTGTCTTTATTCCCCTTTCCGGCATCGCCGGCAGCTATTGGATGCTGATGCTGTTCATCGCCCTGGGGTCCGTGGGGTCCTCGCTGTTTCACCCCTGCGTGGCCGGCATGATCCCGCTCTATGCCGGCAATCGCAAAGGCTTTTCCATGTCCGTATTCAACACCGGCGGCACGCTGGCGTTCGCCGTGGGGCCCTTTTTCATCACCGCCGTCGTGGCCGCCTGGGGCCTGGAGGCCATGCCGGTCACCATGGCCATCGGGTTGGCGGTTATGGCCTACCTGTGGGTGGCGGTGCCCACCCCCAAAAGCGAAGGCATGGCTTCCTTGGGATTGATGGGCACGCTGAAGAGACAGTTCGGCGCCGTATGGAAATCCATCTTTCTGATCTGGCTGGTGATGGTACTGCGGGCGGTCGTCGGCCAGTCGTTCATGACCTTCATGCCCGTCCTGTTAATGGGTCGGGGATACTCCCTGGTTTCCGGCGGCCTCATGATCACCCTGTTCACCCTGGCCGGCACCGCCAGCGGCCTGATGGCCGGATATCTGGCCGACCGGGCGGGGGGGGCCAGGCCGATCTTCCTGGTTTCCCACCTGCTGATGACCCCGGCCCTGCTGTTGATGCTTTCCCTATCGGGTTCATGGATCTACGGCGGGGTGTTCATGGCAGGCTTTTTCGTACTGGCCACCCTGCCCCTTGGGGTGACCCTGGCCCAGGAACTGGCGCCGGGCGGGCGCTCCATGGTCTCGAGCCTGATGATGGGACTGGCCTACGGTCTGGGCGGGGCGGTGGCGCCGGTGATCGGCCGGCTGGCCGATCACTATTCAGTGGATACCGTGCTGTGGGCCGTTTCCTTCATCCCCCTCGTCACCGTTCCTCTGATTCTCATGTTTCCTCGGGTTAAGTAGATATCTAAAGTGACTGCATCTGCGTGGTGACAAACACCGAGGCCGCCTTGGTGCTCTTGAAATGAAAGCGTTCGGCTTCCACCAGGTCCAGACAGGCGGAAACCACATGGGCATCGTAAAGCGTGCCGCTGTTGCCGGCGAGTTCTCCCATGGCTTTTTTCAATCCTAAAGAGGGGCGGTAGGGCCTGTGGGATCCGATGGTTTCGAAGACATCGGACACGCTGAGGATCCTGGCCTCGAGCATGATCGCTTCACCGGATAGACCGTTGGGATAGCCCGAACCGTCCAACCGTTCGTGGTGCTGGAGGACAATATCCGCCAACGGCCAAGGGAAATCGATCTTTTTCAGAATGTCATATCCTGACTGCACGTGGGTTTTGATCATGGCGTATTCAGGGCCGCTGAGCCTCCCCGGTCTGCAGAGAATCTCCCCGGGGATGGTGAGTTTTCCCAGGTCGTGGATGACACAGGCCATTTGCAGGCCATATATCCGATCCTTTGAAAGTCCCATCTCCCGGCCAATGGCGCAGGCCAGGTCGGCCACCCGATTCTGGTGGCCCGATGTATACGGATCGCGCATTTCAACAGCCAGGGCGATGGCCTGCACCGACCCTTCCATGGCTCTCTGGAAATGAACCGCGTTGCTTCGCAGCTTCTCTGCGGTCTGTTTAAGCTTCTCCCGGGTCTGGCGTTCACGCAGCACCCGTTTGAGACGGGCCACGATCTCCGCCAGACGGATGGGCTTTTCGATAAAGTCGCTGGCGCCCTGGGCGATGATCTCCTCATAGGCGAAATTATTCACAAGGCCGGTAATGATGATCACATCGGCATCATAACGGTCCTTGATCTGGCGGCACAAATCGAGGCCGCTCATGCCCTTCATCTGGACATCGGAAATAACGACTTCCACCGGATCCGAATTTAAGATCCTCAGGGCCGCCTCCGCACTCTCAGCGGTGAGGCAGCGGCACCCGGAAGCCTTGATGCCGTAGGAAAGGATATCACGGATATCGTCATCGTCATCCACCACCAGGACCAGGGGGGATGGGGTATCAGGGGTGGCTATGGATATCATCGAACGCCTTGGATTCAGGATTTTATAATGAGGAAAGACACATAGGCCACGTAACATCCAAGCAGGATCAGACCTTTTTTGCGGGTGATTGTCAAGTCCCGTTTCATCAGCGCCCAGGGCAGTGCACTGATAACGATCATCACCAGGTAGTCCACCACCAGTCCGCTGCCGATGAAACCACCGGAGATGGCAATGGGTTTTACTAAGGCCGTAGCGCCAACGACACTGAGGAGGTTGAACACGTTGCTGCCCACCAGGTTCCCCAATGAGATGTCCATCTCCTTTTTCAAGGCCGCCACAACGGAGGTGGCCAGTTCCGGCACCGAGGTGCCCAAAGCCACCACGGTGAGTCCCACGAACTTTTCGTCGACCCCCAGAGCGACCATGACGCTCACCGCCGCATCCACGAGCAGATCCGCACCGACGACCACCGCCACCGTTCCGCCAACGATCATCAGGCACTGGACCCAGCGTTTCTCCATCAGCCCGGCAGCCAATGGCACGGCACCCGCATCATCAGGCATGGTTCGATCGACGCGCACGGCCACCTTGTAATTGAACCAGGTATAGGCAATGATGCCGCAGAAAAGAATGACCCCTTCGAGCCTGCCGATAACCGAATTGAACGACAGCAGCAACAGGAAGGCCGAGACGGCCAGCATGAGGGGAATATCCCGGGTGATGACAATACGGTTGGTCGTCACCGGCTGAAATACGGCCGTAAGTCCCAGCACCAAGGCGATGTTGCAGATATTGCTGCCCACCACGTTTCCCAAAGCGATCATGCTCTTGCCCTTAGCGGCGGAAACCAGGCTGACCACCAGTTCGGGCGCGGACGTACCGAATGCCACCACGGTGAGCCCGATGACCATCGGCGTGAGACCGATGCCGCGGGCCAGCGTGGACGCGCCGCGGACCAGCCAGCCGGCACCATAGTATAACAGCAGAAGACCTGCTGTGAATGCGATCAGATGGGTGACGGTCAATAAAATTCGCCTTCCTGATGCCGATGAAAAAGCGGCCCTTATTTAGTTGCCGCCCATGCCAAGTGTCACATGCACCGGGCGGCACGATGGATCAATATGACATCGTTGTCGACGATATGCAACGGTTGACCTATCGAAATTGTTATTAATCTGAACCATTTAGTGAGTATCTCGGGAACCCGCATATCGGATCACGACCGGTTTGCGCCCGGCCACCCGATAATAGGCTTCATCGGGCCAGCCGATGGCGATCACGGCATAGGGGGTTTCTTGGTCGGGGATGCTCAGCATGCGGACAATCGATCGGTCCCGCCGCATGGCTTCGATGACAAAACCGACCAGGCAGGTGCCTAAACCCATGGTATGGGCGGTCAGCAGCATGTTTCCGGTGGCCAACAGGGCATCTTCGGACGGGCAGGACGCGCCATTGTCCGCGGCCACCACAATGACCGCGGTTGCCCCGTGAAACAACAGGTCGCGCTCACCCCCGTCCCATGCCGAAAGCCCCATCTCCACGGTGGGATAATGCAGGTGGAAGTAGGTGTCCAGCTGCGGTTTGCCGAGCAGCTTCAATGCGGTTCGCAGCCACCGCTTTTCGGCCATCCGGTTGGTCTTCCTGAAGAAATCGCCCACCCGGCGCCCCAGCCGGTTGACGGCATGGCGGTCCGGCAGGATGGTGAAGGTCCAGGGTTGGCAGTTGGAGCCCGACGGCGCGGTAACGCCCGCCTTGACCAGATCTTCTAAAAGCGGTCGATCCACCGGGCGGTCGGAATAATTCCGGCATGAACGCCGTGAACCCATGAGATTGACCAGGCTGGCCGTGTCGAAGCGGCCATGTGCCTGCCAACGGGTATCGGCGGAAAAGGTTTGGAACGACCCCAACGCGGGATCCACCGCCGTTACTTGGATGGCCTCGTTGGGACACACCGCCGCACAGTGGTCGCAATTCAGCGATTCACTGCCGCTGACCACAGCGATGTCGTCCTTCATGGTCAGGGTCTGTTTGGGACACACTGCCACGCACCGGCCACAACCGATGCATCGCTCGGCATCGATCATTGTGGTCACTGAACGGTGGTAAGTGTTTTTTGGGTTGTGGGTCATAATTCACTGCTCTCTGCTTGACATAATTTTAGTTGGCATTAGTATTCTCACTTTTGGAAAGCGATACGCGCCGGCGCGGGACTATTAAAAACAATCATTTAGGGACTTTCAGGCAATATTAAAGGAACGGCCCATGAAAAAACTGCTCTATCACCAGTATATCTCATCCGTGTTGTGGAATCTGTTGTTGATCTCGGCCGGCTCCATCGTCTTTGGCATCGGGTTGAAGTCCATCGCTGTTCCCCACGGGTTCGTCACCGGCGGCATCTCGGGCCTGACCCTGCTCTTTTACTATGTCAGCGGCCTCCTGTCACCCGGTTTGTGGTACTTGATAGTCAACATTCCCATCTTTCTGATCGGTTGGATCCACGTCAGCCGGCGCTTCTTCCTTTACAGCCTCTATGGCATGGCCGCCCTTTCAGCGGCCATCGACCTGATCCGATTCACCCTCCCCATCCACGAACCGATCCTGGCCGTACTGGCCGGCGGCGCGCTTATGGGCGCCGGCACCGGCATCATTTTGCATTCACTGGGATCGGCCGGCGGCTTGGATATCGTGGGCATCATCTTGAACCAAAAATTCAACCTGCGCATGGGGACTTTCTACTTCGCCTTCAATATCGTGCTGTTCGCCTTCAGCTTCGGGTTTCTGGAGGCCGACCTGGTGCTCTACTCCCTGTTCATGAGCTTCATTTCTTCACAAACCCTGGATTACGTGCTGACCGTCTTCAACCAGCGCAAGATGGTGTTTATCATTTCCGATCTCAATCAAAAAATTGCCAATGAAATTCACACAAGGCTCAATCGCGGGGTGACCTTTTTGAATGGCAGCGGTGCCTACACGGGCAGGGAAAAGAAAATTATCCTGACCGTGGTTCACAACTATCAGCTGAAAAGGGTGGAAGAGGCGGCCCTGTCCATCGACCCGGAGGCCTTCATCATCACCGAAAATACCTTCAACGTGCTGGGCAGGGGGTTCTCCAAACGGAAAGTTTACTAAGGGTTCGGGGTTCAGGGTTCAGGGTTCGGGGTTCGGGGTTCGGGGTTCAGGGTTCGGGGTTCGGGGTTCGGGGTTCAGGGTTCGGGATTCAGGGTTCAGGGTTCGGGGTTGAGCGTTGAGTGTCTTCCCTGTCTGTTTCTTTCTGGCCAAAACTGGTATAGTCGGGCCATGGCGCAACCATTCAATCACACGCAGCGGGAAGGTTTTTCCCGGATCATCCAGGCGCTGGAAAACGGGGGGTGCCTCACCCATGACATTCTCGATTACATCGACGCGGCCCTCTTCTCCCCTGAACCTAACCGGCTGGCGGCGTTTTTGTCTGGCGATACGGACAGCCATCGGGACAGCCTGCTGGACCTGATCTTTTATCCGGATCAGGCCGTCCAGATTGACCTGGAAGCACTGTTGGAAGCCGCCCGATTTTCTGAACAGGATGAAAAGCAATTGAATGACGGGTTGAGGGTTCGGCCGATCCGTGCCTGGGTCAACATGCCTGACGGCAGACAGCTGGTGCGCATCCGGATGCCCGATTTTATCAAGTCCCAGTACCTGGCGCGGCTGAATATTGCCTGGCAGATAGACCCCCACGTGGCGGCGGCCATCGAGAAGGGCCTGCCGGCGGCAATAAGACCCATTGTCAAGGTGCGGCTCAGAAATGCCGGCATCTGCACGGCATCCGGCCGGGGGGGGTTCCTTTGCCGGTTTTTCCAGCGAATGACGCACAGCGACCCCGATTACCTGGCCTGTCTGGACCTGGTGCTGCCCCTTCTGGAGAGCGCCGGCAAAGGCACCGAGGTCTACAACCTGCTGGTCGAGCAAAAACGGGCCCTCTTTCGCAGCTTGCAGCAGGCCAGGCGGTTTGAAACCCTGCTGGGCCGTTCCAACATGGAAACCCTGATGCTTCAGGGCGTGCGTGCACCCCATGTTTCGCCGGATGCCATGATGCGCCACATGCGTCTGATCGATTTGATTTGTTTAAGGATTTTCGGAAACACACAACCCATCGATCTACCCGTGGACGAGCCGGTCCGGCAGGTGTCGGACCGGAATACGGCCGAGGCGGCCGTACAATCGTTGCTGCGCTGACGCGACGTGGGCCCAATATATTTACAAACCGGATGAAATGGGATACTCAGGTCATCGCTTAACCGGCGCGCCTAGCTGGCGACCTATCAGAGACCGCAAAGGAGAGGGGCATGATGGACAGTTTAAGAACCGATGGGCCCAAACCCATCTTTATGGTTATGGCCATGATGATGCTGGCGATTGCCTGCGGGCTGACGCGGCCATCGTCGGTGGCAGCGGGCGATCCGACGATCGACACGATCATCGCCGGCGTGGAAGCCCGCTATAATGTCCCCGGATTTACGGCGGATTTCGAGCAGGAATCGATACTCAAGGCTATGGCGGTGACCGATACGGCCTCCGGCAGGTTGATGGTCCGGCAGCCGGGGAAAATGCGTTGGGAATATGTGGTGCCGGATCCCCAGACCATCATCACCGACGGTAAAAAGTTGTGGGTTTACCGGCCCCAGGAGAACCAGGTGCTGGTCGGCAAGGCCCCGTCGTTTTTTGGAGAGGGCAAGGGCGCCGGTTTTCTTTCCAATATCAAAACAATCCGAAAAAGTTTTCAGTTGTCTCTGGAACCGGCCACCAACCCCAATCGTTACCGCCTCAAGCTCCTGCCCAACAAGTCCTCGGTGGAACTGATGGCGGTTGAGCTGGGTATCGTCAAAAAAACCTACGACCTGGTGCGGATCACCACTTTTAATGTATACGGAGACGAAACCCGCATCGAACTGAAAAACGTCAGCTTCGACAACCCGCCGCCGGAGGGGTTGTTTCGTTTTGACGTGCCGGAGGGGGCCGATGTCCTGCAGATGAACCCGTGAGGAGCCAATCATGCAAGCCAAAATTAAAAAGCTGCTCAAGGAAAAAAATGCCGTCATGCTGGCGCACAACTACCAGCCTCCCGAGATCCAGGACCTGGCGGACATGTGCGGGGATTCGCTGGAACTGAGCATCCGGGCCGCCGACACCGATGCCGAGGTAATTGTCTTCTGCGGGGTCCACTTCATGGCCGAAACGGCGTCCATCATCTCGCCGGACAAGACCGTGCTGCTTCCGCGCCACGATGCCGGCTGCCTGATGGCCGATATGATCGATGCCGAATCGCTGGAAGCCAAGAAAGCCGGCATGGCCCCCATGCCCGTGGTGACCTACGTGAACTCCACGGCCGACGTCAAGGCCCGGTCGACCATCTGCTGCACCTCGGCCAACGTGGTCAAGGTGGTCAACAGCCTGCCGGAAAAGGAGATGCTTTTGGCCCCCGACCGCAATCTGGCCATGTACGCGGCGTCGAAAACCAGCAAGACCATTCACGTGTGGGACGGGTACTGCCCGACCCATGAGTGGCTGACGGCCGCCGATGCAGCCAAGGCCAAGGCCGACCATCCCGAAGCCCTCTTCATGGCCCATCCGGAATGCCGGCCGGATGTGCTGGTTCTGGCCGATGTGGTGGAAAGTACGTCGGGCATGTTGCGCTACGCCAGCCAGTCACCGCACCGGGCCTTCATTGTCGGTACGGAAACCGGCCTGCTGCACCCCTTGCAAAAGCAGAATCCAGACAAAACCTTCTATCCGGCCTCAAAAAAGATGGTCTGCCGCAACATGAAACGGATCGGTATGTCGGACGTGGCCCTCTGCCTGGAGAACCTGTCCGGCCAGGTGAAGGTCCCCGAGGAGATCCGTATCCCGGCTCTGGCCGCGGTGACCCGGATGCTCGATCTGTCACGGTAGGGTGGCATTACACGGCATCCACCATGTCGTCGGGAATGTCGGCGTTGGTGTAAACTTTCTGGACGTCGTCGCAGTCGTCCATGGCCTCCATCAGTTTGAGCATGCGTTCGGCCTCTTTCCCCTCCAGCGGGCTCATGTTCTGGGGCAGCATGGTCACCTCGGCGTCGCTGAAAGGGATGGCCGCCGCCTCGAGGGCGTCTTTGACGGCTTCGAAGTCCTCGGGTGCGGTGATGACTTCGAAGCTGTCGTCTTCTTCGCGCACATCCTCGGCGCCGGCTTCCAGGGCGACTTCCATCAGCTTCTCCTCGCTGACGGCGGTCTTGTCCACATTGAAATAGCCCTTGTTGTCGAACATCCAGGCCACGCACCCATTTTCGCCCATATTGCCGCCGTATTTATTGAAGATGTGGCGGATTTCGGCCACGGCACGGTTTTTGTTGTCCGTCAGCGACTCGACCAGGATGGCGGCGCCGCCGGGGCCGTAACCTTCATAGGAGTTCTCCTCGTAGTTGACCCCTTCCAGTTCGCCGGTGCCTTTTTTAATGGCCCGCTCGATGTTGTCCTTGGGCATGTTTTCAACCTTGGCTGCGGCCACGGCGGTGCGCAGCCTCGGGTTGGCGTCCAGATCGCCCCCGCCCGTCCGGGCGGCCACGGTAATTTCCTTGATCAATTTGGTGAAGATCTTCCCCCGCTTGGCGTCTTGGGCGCCCTTGCGGTGCTTGATGGAAGACCACTTGTTATGTCCTGACATGTACCCCTCCTGTTATCGTTTTCCAATCCCGATGACGTACACCTCACGGCTGGCTTTTCGCGTGCTCTGGGGCCTGAACGCCGCCTGCCGGTCGAAACGGCTTTTCACGGCATCCGTAAAGGCCTTGAAATCGCTTCCCTGGAAAATCTTGCAGACGAAGCCGCCGCCGGGAACCAGGGTTTTTTCGGCAATGTCCAGGGCCGCTTCGCACAGGTCCATGGACCGGGCTTCGTCCACGCGCCGGTTGCCGGTGGTGGCCGGCGCCATGTCGCTGAGCACCGCATCGAAGCGGGTCTGTCCCAGACCGGCCAGGTGCCCCTCGAGATCGGCCACGTCACCCGTGACCACGGTGACGTGGTCCGGCAGCCCGATGGTGACCGGCGTCAGGTCGATGCCCACCAGCCGGCCGTCCGGGCCGGCCGTCTGGGCGGCAAACTGCAGCCACGACCCCGGCGCGCATCCCAGGTCCAGCACCCGCGCGCCCCGTTTGAGAATCCGGTACTTTTTCTGGATTTCCTGAAGTTTGTAAACCGAGCGGGCCGCGAAGTTGTCCTTTTGGGCCTGGCGGGTGTAGTGATCCGCCCACGGGTTCCTTTTTCGATTGGTTCGCTTCATATCTTTTCGCCCATTTCAAGTCAAGTCAAACCATGGGCGTGAGGAGAACTCAATACCCAATATAATGAGTGTGTTGTCATTCCGTTCGGCCTGGTGGCTGCTGCCGTGGCCGCATGGCGAAAGAGCGGCAGCCGACGTCGGCCGGGCCTTGGGTGCGAGGCGGCGTCAGAACAACAGGTCGACGGCTGCGCCGACGGTGTCCACCCCTTCGAGGGTGACGTCCTTGGGATGCCGCAGCCGCTTAAGGCTGCCCGCCGGGGCGACGATGCGGGTGAAGCCCATCTTGCGCGCTTCTGAGATGCGGATGTCCACGTTGCCTACGGCCCTTACCTCGCCGGTCAGTCCGACCTCACCGACCACCATGGTGTCCTTGCGAATGGGCCGATCCAAAAAACTGGAGGCGATGGCCGATACGATGCCCATGTCTACGGCCGGCTCCATGATTTTCACGCCGCCGGCCACGTTCATAAAGATGTCGTGGCCCATCAGATGCATGCCCAGCTGCTTTTCCATCACGGCCACCAGCAGGGCCACCCGGTTAGGGTCCAGGCCCAGGATCGTTCGCCGGGGGGTGCCGAAGCTGGTGCTGGACACCAGGGCCTGAAGCTCCACCAGGATGGGGCGGGTGCCTTCCATGCTGGCGGCCACCACGGATCCGGGGGCATTTTCCGGCCGTTCGGACAGGAACACGGCCGACGGGTTGGTCACCTCGCGCAAGCCGCTCTCCTTCATTTCGAAGACGCCGATTTCGTTGGTCGAACCAAAGCGGTTCTTCACCGCCCGCAGGATGCGGAACACATGGTTGCGGTCCCCTTCGAAGTAGAGCACCGTATCCACCATGTGCTCCAGCAGACGTGGGCCGGCAATGGTGCCTTCCTTGGTCACATGACCCACCAGGAAGGTGGGGATGCCCGTGCGCTTGGCCATGAGCATCAGCCGCATGGTGGACTCGCGCACCTGGCTCACGCTGCCCGGTGCCGATGTGATCTCCGGGCTGAACACCGTCTGGATCGAATCCACCACGAGCACATCCGGCCGTTCGCTTTCCACCATGGCCATAATCGCGTCGATGTCGATCTCCGACACCACCAGCAGGGTGGGCGATAGGGTTTTCAGCCGGCGGCTGCGCAGGCGCAGCTGGCGCACCGACTCCTCACCGGAAACATACAACACCCGGCGGCCGCTGCCGGCGATGCCGTGCAGGACCTGGAGCATGATCGTGGATTTGCCGATGCCCGGGTCTCCACCGATCAACACCAGGGTGCCGGCCACCAATCCACCGCCAAGCACCCGGTCGAATTCGTCGATGCCGGTGGTCATCCGTTCCTCATCGATAATTTCAACGGCGTCGATGGGAACCGGGCGGTTGCCTTTTTCGGCCATGATTTTGCTGCCGGCCGCGGCTGTCCGCCGGATCTCTTCGGCAAAGGTGTCCCAGGCGCCGCATTCGGTGCATCGGCCCATCCATTTGGCGGATTCGTACCCGCACGACTGGCAGACAAACAGGGTTTTTGCAGATTTCCGTACCATGGTTATTTCTTAAACCGATTTTTAATGTCGGGAAAAAAAGAAAAATTGCAAATAAATAACAATCGCCAAAACCCGAGCGATAAATAAATCACAATGAGCCAACTAAAAAATGCCAAACCTTGTGATATTTGGAACCCGTTGTTTGCGGCGTGCGCCTTTTCAACGGAACCGGTTTATCCTGGTCAGTTGCGATGTCTACCGTGTCCGGCTTACGGTTTCCTCCTGCGAGACAGAAGTCCTGTAAGGTTCTTGGTTTGACACAGCAGCGATCCCCATGTCAACCGAACCCATACAGAGCGAGTTGCCAGCTATGGTCGATTATCACGTCCACACCTGCCTTTGCAATCAGCGCTGCCGACGTCTACCCGAAATACCTCTGCGTGCTGGAATCAATGCTGGATTATGATTACTTGAATGTGATATGCAATCTGGATCTGCCTGAAAAGTATAAAAAACGGCCATCGCTGTCTGTGGTGCAAGGGATTTCCATCGGCCCCGGGACCTGCTCGACGCCGCCGGAGACCGGCATCTGGCCGGATTCTCCCATCGGCGGCGGGAAGTCGTTCCGCTCCGGTAACGCCGAATCCCACCCCTGATATTCCCTGTTATCGAGGGATGGGGTGAACGCGCCCGATCATATAAGAGGAGACCGATGCTCATGCTCGACGATAGTCTAAAATCTGCGAACCGGCGGTTGGCGCTGTGTGGCGTGGCCATTCTGATCGCATTGCTGGCAGGATTGGCCGGCCCGGCGATGGCTGCCGATGGGCCGGGGCCTTTCGATGCGCTCGAAAAACGGCTGATCGCCGACGGCTTCGACGGCGCCCGCATCAAGGCGATCTTCACCAGTTCCGACGTGTCCTTCGAGGAGGGGGGCGTCAGCGCTTATTTCATGCACAACGAATCCAAGCTGAACTACAAGCAGTTTACCCGCACCTGGAATATCAACTCGGCCAGGAAGTACATGGAGGAGCACCAGGAGGCGCTGGCCTTTGCGGAAAAGACATTTGCGGTCGACAAGGAGGTGATCACCGCCATCATCCTGGTGGAGACCAAGCTGGGCACCTATGTGGGCAACAAGTCGGTGATCAACACCCTGGCCACCTTGTCCGCCATGACCGACGAAAAGCCGCGCCAGATGATCTGGGACAACCTGCCCGACGACGACAGGAGAATGTCGCGCAACAAGTTTGAAAAAAAGGCGGATCAGAAAGCCGGCTGGGCCTACCGGGAACTCAAGGCCTTTCTGACCTACACGGAAAGGGAGGGCATGGATCCCACCGCCATCAAGGGATCCTACGCGGGCGCCATGGGGATCTCCCAGTTCATGCCCAGCAATATCGCCCCTTACGGCAAGGACGGCAACGCCGACGGCCAGGTGGACCTGTTCGTGCACGCCGACGCGATCTCCAGCGTTGCCAGCTACCTGAAGCACTATGGGTGGAAGCCGGGGATTTCGCGTGAACAGGCATTCAAGGTGGTCTATCACTACAACCACAGCAAGTATTACGTGAACACCATCCTCGATATTGCGGATAAATTGAAAGGCTGATCCATCATGAGCACCGGCATGATCGTGGTTCTCACCGGCGTTGCGTTTTTCCTGCTCACCTGCGTCGCCCTGTTGGACATCGCCCGCAAGGATTTCGGATCGATCCAGATGAAAGCCCTGTGGGCATTTGTCGCTGCCCTGGTGCCGTTCATCGGCGTGGTGGTCTATTTCCTGTTCGGCTTTAGAAAAGGCAAGCCGCCCGCAGCCGATCTGCCGGCGGATTGACGATCAAAATACTGTTTGACAAAAATGGGTCTTTTCTATAATCAAGCCACTGTTTTTTAAATGGTCCCATCGTCTAGTGGTTAGGACGTCGGCCTCTCACGCCGGTAACGCGGGTTCGAATCCCGCTGGGATCACCAAAGATAACGAAAGGTTGTAAAACCTGGTAAATGCCGCTTGAGGAGCTGACGGCTCCTCAGACGGCTTTCTTGTTTTCGGGGGTATTTCCCGTCGACCCGAATAACAATATTTTTGGATCTGCCGGTTTCAGATCTTCAAGCGCCTCCCGAACCCTTTCCATCCCAATGCTTCTCAAATAGCGTTCCGTGGTGTTGGGACTCTTGTGCCTCAGGATTTGCTGGATAACGCCCACCTCATATCCCAGCTTGAACAGAATAGACGCCGAGAGGTGGCGTTTCGAATGAAACCCAAAAGGCGTGACCTCAACCTGGTCACAAAGCGTATGATGTTGGCTGTTGTCAATACATACATCAGGGCTTTAATTCATCCTTGAGTTGATTAAATGGATTGACAAAAGTTTTCAATTGTTCAAGATGAAAAATAACCATAAATGACAAAAATTAACAGCTTGAAGACCTAAAATACCATAGCATACACAAAGCAGGTTCGGAAAATCAGAGGTGCGTTGCCATGCTTTTCCCAATTTCAGGGATCGAGGTCAATCCATTCATTCCTTTCATTGTAGCATTTGCGGTTTCCTTCTTCACATCAATGGGCGGTGTCTCCGGTGCGTTCCTCCTGCTACCTTTTCAGGTAAGCTTTTTGGGATACACGGCGCCCTCTGTCAGCGCGACCAATCAAGTGTTCAACATAGTAGCGATACCAAGCGGCGTTTATCGGTATATTCGAGAAGGTCGGATGCTGTGGCCGTTAACGTGGGCGGTGATCATTGGCACCTTGCCGGGAGTCTTCATCGGTGCGTGGGTACGTATCAAGTATTTGCCAAATCCAAAGAATTTCAAACTGTTTGTTGGGGTGGTGCTTTTGTATATCGGCTTCCGACTGTTTATGGATGTAATCAAAAACAAGGGGCGGAAAAAGGTTTCGAATACAAAGCAAACTGCAGTAGAGCGGCATACTGTCCAGCTTCTTGAGTCAACCATCCGAGCCGTAAGATTCGATTACGACGATGAAACGTACCAATTTTCCCCTGTCATAGTCTATGTCATTTGCTTTCTGGTAGGCATCATCGGCGGAATCTACGGAATCGGTGGTGGATCTATTGTGGCACCGTTCTTTGTGGCTATTATCGGTTTGCCTGTCTACACGGTGGCCGGTGCTGCATTGATGGGCACCTTCATCACCTCGATAGCCGGTGTGGTTTTTTATCAATACCTGTCGTGGGTATTTACGGATATGGCGGTCGCGCCGGATTGGCTGCTGGGAGCCTTATTCGGTTGCGGTGGTTTTTTGGGGATGTACTTGGGTGCTCGCACGCAGAAATTTGTACCTGCCAGGGTAATCAAAGGAATTCTCTGCACGTGTGTCCTTTTCGTGGCAGTCCGATACATCGTTGGGTTTTTCGAATAAACATCTTTCTCCTCGATGGCCTTCAGGTCCCTCCGGATGTTGTCCCATTTTAATTCCGGTATATGAAGTTACGTCGGACCAAGTTAACATATTGTATTAATTTACATTCAATGCTATATCAATGCAAATATCCGCCACAGACCGTTCTTGGATTGTCCCCGGACCAATTCAGCTACCGCAGCGGCAAAATCTTCTTTCCACTGCGGCGTCGACGCCTCGCCCAACCACTTCTGTCGGGCGTAAAGGCCGGCAGGCGTGGTACTGGAACGAAACACGGCATAAGGGTCATGCAATTGATGTTTAAAAGGTATCGGCCTTCCCATTATTTTTCTTTACGCTTGCCGAAGACCAAGATTAGGATGACCATGGAGGTTGGAAGAACCCATCCATCGACAACCGCTGGTGTTGAGGCCGCTCGGTGTGCTTTTGCATGCCTTACATTATAGTTTACCATCCACGTACATGCAAAACGAATAACGGAGGTTGCCATGACAACCGCTGAAAAACCGGTGATCATTGTCGGCGGTGGTATTGCCGGATTGGCTTGTGCTCGCCGGCTACAGGACCATGGCATTTCGGTGCGCATACTGGAAGCCAGCGGCAGAACCGGTGGTCGCATCAAAACGGACCAACTTGCCGGCTACAGACTGGACCGGGGGTTCCAGGTCCTGCAGACGGCCTACCCCGAAGCCCAACGAACACTAAATTTTCCCCGTCTGGACCTGCGCCGCTTGGCACCGGGAGCCATGATTCGTATTCGGGGACGCATCTACACCGTAGCCGACCCGCTGCGTCGCCCCCAAGCGCTGCTTGACACGCTGCGGGCACCCATCGGCGGTTTCAGGGATCGGCTGCGGTTGCTGCGCCTGGCCCACCGGGTCTGCCGCGGGCCACTGGAAGCGCTTTTTCGGCAACCGGAATCGACGGCCATGGCCTTTCTGAAGGCAGAGGGCTTTTCAGCGACTATGATCGACCGCTTTTTCGTGCCCTTTTTTGGCGGCGTTTGTCTTGATCCGAAAATCCGTGCGTCCAGCCGGGTGCTGCGATACGTTCTGCGCATGTTTGCCAGCGGTGACGCAGCCCTCCCGGCGATGGGCATGGAGGAGATTCCGAAACAATTGGCTGCCGGCCTGCCGTCGGAATGGGTGCAGACCGGAACCCGGGTGCGACGAGTTGGCGACAAAAATGTGCTGTTGGAAGATGGCAGAAACCTGCCGGCCCGAGCCGTGGTGGTGGCGACCGAAGGGCATGAAGCGGCCCGGCTGCTCGGTTCGGCATCGGCCCGAGCATCTGTTGCCGAGACCTGTCTCTATTTTGGCTGCGATCAAGCTCCCTGGCATCCTCCGTATCTGCTGCTCAACGGCGATGGCCGCGGTCCGATCAACAACATCGCCTTCCCCAGCCGCGTATCGTCGGCCTATGCGCCAGCCGGTAAATCCCTGGCCTGCGTGGTCGTCCTCGGCAACCCAGAGGAGGACGATAGCGTACTTCTCCAGCGAATTCAGGACCAGCTGGCCCATTGGTTCGGCGACGAGGTCCGCCGCTGGCGGCATCTTGAGACCTATCGCATTCTCCACGCCCTGCCGGACCAGTCACCGCCCACCCGCAATCCCACAAGCCCCGAAAGCCAGCTGCGGCCGGGGGTTTTTGTCTGCGGGGAGCACGGCAGCCTGCCGGGCATCCAGTGGGCGCTGCTTTCCGGTCGGCGAACCGCCGATGCCGTCCAGGCCCATCTGAGAGACAAGCGGTATCTGTAGGCCATGTGTCCGGTTGAGTCAGACGTGGCTTCACACCGCTGTCCGCCAATTGCCTGGACACTTCGATGCAGATGAATCCGGTGTCAACGGTAACCCGCAAGCGCTTTAGCTTGCTCCCTACCCTTGCATTTGCTTCGCCAGGCGTTGAATCCGTATCAGCGCCGGGTAGCAGACCGGAAGGTAGGCAACGGCCCAGGCCGGCGTGTCGAAGGAGAGCCGGCCCCTGCCCGGCCCCAGCGGTTCCACTCGGTGACCGGTCGCCGGAACGCCGGCTACGCGCTAATCCCAGTAGATTCCCGGTTCGAATTCGCCGACCGCGAAGGAAATCCAGAGGCCCAAGGCGGTCAGGATGCGTCCTGTGGAGGCTGAACTGATGACGTCATCGCTGCAGTCGACGGCCCGCACGGACGGTCCCCACAGGGGCCACAGGCGTGCATCCGTCATCAACCACCAGATACCCTCATGCTGTTTTTTGGGATCGACTGTAGCGAACACCGAGGCATCGTCGGCAACACCGCCAGTGGTAATCCAGTATTTGGTTCCGTTGAGAATGAAGTCGTCGCCATCGACTTCTACCGTCGCAACTATATCGAAGGCCTTTTCCTAAGTTCGGGCGTCTTGCGCAGCCCCGACGAGACCATGGAGCGCCTGGTGCGAAGCGCCCAGATGCTGTGCAGCACCCGGACCAGTTTCCGGTGGACATCAACACCGCCGATCGGGAGATGATCTTGCGGGTAGCGGGCATCGGCCCGAAAACGGCCAATCGAATCGTTGGCTTGCGAAAAAAAGGACGTCTTCGATTCGAACACCTCAGGCAGTTGGGCGCCGTTGTCTCCCGCGCCCAGCCATTCATCCGTTGCGATGGGATGGAAGCGGCCCAGTGGTCGGGGAGCGCACCGCTTCGCCGGACACCCTTCCACCGAACAATCGGTTCCCCCGAATGCCTGCCGGGTGCTGCGACGCATTCCCGCCGGACGGTATTCGAAACCGACGGGAGTTTCGGGGGGCTGTTGACCGCCATCTTTCCTGCCTACGCGACCTCTCTGATGCCCGATGCGATCGTGTCAGTTGGCAACGGTCAGCGGGGCCTGTTCGACAACTTCGAGCGCATTGACACCGACCCGGTGATTGCCGATCGGGTCTGGACCGGGCTGAAGCGGCATATCGGCGACCGGCAGCGAAAGCGGCTGTTCCAGGCCCATCTCTCGGGACACGCCGATGTGGACGCCTACCCCCACACCCGCGACGAACTGGAGGTTGGCAGCGTCACCGACCCGCCCTCTCTGGACGATTGCCGGCGCCTCTATCCACGAGTCCGGCGGGCATCCACAACACAATCGCGGGAGATTGTGATGGATTGGTTGGGATCGCGTTGTGACAACGGCTGAATGGTCAGCGATGACAATTGCACAGGGAAAGGGTATGGACAGCGCGCTGCTGCTCGGCGGCAAATTTACTTTTCGCGTTGGCGGGAAAAAACAGGTGTTCGTCAAAAAGCCCGTCGAGCACCTTCACCATGTGGTAATGAAAGCTCTATTGTGGGCGCTGGTTCTGCCGGTATATGACCAGGTACAGGTAGAAGTTGCCATAGGGCACCGTTACAAACCCGATTTGGTGACTCTGGGCTTCGATGCCCCGCTCTTTTGGGCAGAGGCCGGTCGTGTCGGCAGTCAAAAACTAAAACGGTTGATTCACCGGTTTCCGCGAACCCATTTTGCCTTCGCCGTCTGGGGATCTTCGCTGGCGTCCATTGCAGACCGCGTCCAAGGGCAGGCCCTCGGCGTCCATCGGCCGGCACCCATTGATGTTATCGCATTTCCGGAAGATGCTGCCATGCACTTTATCGATTCCCGCGGGACCATCCGGGTCCATCACAAGAATTTAACCTGGCAGCACTTCGTCTGAAGGAAAATCAAAAACGAGATCGAAGGTGGCCGCCGCCGGGCGTTGCTCGTTTCAGAAAACAGGACCAAGAGAGGGTTTGCCTCAAGCGGCGGCATTGGCACGCATTCCTTAAATCTCTAGTTGGCCGCAGCTTCTCGAAGCCGCACCAAAGCACCGAGATTGTCTATCGTCACGACACCGACGAGCTTCCCCTCCCGGGTCACAGGCAACAGGTCACATCGACATTCATTCAGCTTGGCGACAACGGTGTCCATCATTTCCGTTGATTCTACGGAAACGGTGTGCTTGCGGATGATGGAAGCCACCGCTTCCCGGGCATCCATCTTGGACAGCGCCTCTGCCAGATCAGTCTGTCGCAAAACGCCCTCCAAAATGCCGTCGCTGACGACCGGGAAATCTTTCTGGGTGCCGGTCAGCGTGAGGTCCGCGGCGCGCTGCAAACTGTCATCGGCGGCAAGGCTTTTGAATTCGCTGACCATCACCTGGTGAACCGGGATGCCGCCAACGGCGGCTTTCATTCGGGTCAACGCCGACTCCTGGGTTGCGCCCAGCCAGACGAACACCGCGATGAAAAAAAGAAACGGATTGTAGAACAGGCCCATCAGGCCAAACAGAACGGCAATCGCTCGGCCAATGGAAGCGGCAATCTGAGTCGCCCGGTTGTAGTTCAACCGCGTTGCCAGGGCGGCCCGCAAGACTCGTCCCCCATCCAAGGGGAAGGCGGGAATCATGTTAAAAACAATCATGAACAAATTGACTGCCATGAGACGCTCCAAAAGCGGGCCTGTGGTGACCGTCAGGCGCTGCAACGGTTCCCACGAGGCCGTTGCCTGCAGCCAGACGAACAAGGCTGCTGCAATGACCACGTTGACGGCAGGTCCGGCCAGGGCCACCCAAAATTCCTGCATGGGTTGGGAAGGAATCTTCTCCAAACGCGCCACGCCGCCGATCGGCAGCAAGATGATGTCGCGGGTCGCGATTCCATAATGCCTGGCCATCAATGCATGGCCGAACTCATGCAGCACCACGAATAGGAAGATGGTCAGAATGAACAAAACACCGACCAGTGCGGCGCCGAGACTTTGACCCCGCTGCCAGTGCACCATCGCAACCCATCCGATTAGCAATAGAAAGGTTAAATGCATATATACGTCAATACCAACGAATTTTCCGATTTTGACAGACCATTTCATTTCAACACCTCCTGGACCTGGTCGTACGTTCCTCTAAACGGTTTGTTTAAAACAACCTTTTACTGTAATAGTAGGGCCGATCCAGACGGCTGCAATATGTAATGCCTGATCGGTAGTCGGTAGGCCAATCCTACCCATATCCGGGTATAGAAACTGTTGAAAGGGCAGGCGCGCTTCCTAAAGCTTCAGCATAGGTTGATTGGGACCGGTCAATGGCGTCCTGAATCACCGCCATGGGATCGAGCATCTTGGTGTTGAGCGCAAAGGAAAACACCTCCATATGGAACGATATACACTAAAAATCAGCAGGTTGACTTGGTTCGACAAGGATTACTGACTCCAAGGCCCTTGACCGTTCGCCGCCAACCCTTATGTTTCCCATCATCTTCCGCTTCAGCTATCGCTGAGCGAGCTCCAAGCAACCGTTGGCTCTCATCGACCTGGCCGGAGAGATCGTTTGAATGGGTGTCGGCTGACGCCCTGGGCATTGGGATGGCAGCGGCACCCCAACCGTAAAATGAAGGAACTGCACATGATCGATACCATTCTCAACGTGGTCTATGACACCGACACCGCGCAGGCGTTTGGCATCCGGGAAAGCGATTGCGCTCCCACCGATTCCGAGTGGTACCGGGAGACGCTGTACCGCAATAGCAGCGGCTATTGGTTTATCGCCGGTGAAGGCGGCAGCTGCTCGCGATTTGCCGTCGAGGAGGCCGCCCGCGGGCGCACCGGCTCAGCCGGTATCATTCCCCTGGGGCAGTCGCAGGCCATGCATTGGCTGGCCGAAACCGGCAACGTGTCCGCACTGCGCGATCGGTTCATGCACGAAAAGGCCTATCTGCAGAGCGAATACGATCTTAAGCTGTGAAGGAAACACGATCATGCCGCACCGCGAAGCGCTGCTCGAAAGGACACCCCAAGGGCTCTATTGTCCGCGCGGGGATTTCCATATCGACCCCTGGCGGCCGGTAGAACGGGCGGTGATCACCCATGCGCATGCCGATCATGCACGTGGGGGCAGCCGGCACTACCTGGCGGCCGCACCGAGCGGTGCCATCCTCAGGCACCGGCTCGGCCAGAAGATGTCGCTGCAGCTGCTGGACTATGCCGAGCCGCTGAACCTGAATGGGGTGCAGGTGTCCCTTTACCCGGCTGGACACATTTTGGGGTCCACCCAGGTGCGCATCGAAGCCGACGGACAAGTCTGGGTGATTTCCGGAGATTACAAAACCGAAGGAGACGCCACCTGTGCCCCATTCGAACCGCTGGCCTGCCATACCTTCGTGACCGAATCGACATTCGGCCTGCCGGTGTTCAACTGGCAGCCCCAGCACACGGTTCTGGCCGCCATCAATCATTGGTGGCAAGCCAATCGCGACCTTGGCCGGACCAGTCTCCTCTTCGCTTATGCCCTGGGCAAGTCCCAGCGCGTGTTGGCCGGTCTCGATCCTGCCATCGGACCGATTTTTACCCACGGCGCGGTGGAGGCTGTCAATGCCTGCTATCGGCAGCAGGAGATCACGCTGCCTGTCACCATGCCGGTCAACAGCGTCGACGATCCCCGCCGGTTTGAAGGCGCCATGGTGATTGCACCGCCGTCGGCCAATACGGGTGCCTGGACCAAACGCTTCAAACGGGTGTCGCGGGCCTTTGCCTCCGGATGGATGCACATTCGCGGTCATCGCCGGCGGCGGTCCGTGGACCGGGGATTCGTGCTCTCCGATCACTGCGACTGGCCGGGTCTTAATCGGGCCATCGCCGAGACCGGGGCCGAAACGGTATGGGTCACGCACGGCTATGCTCAGGAACTGGTGCGTTGGCTCAAGGATCAGGGCTGTGACGCCCATGTCGTAGAACCCCGCTTGGACGGTGACCGCACGGATCAGGACATCGCGTGATCCGCTCAACCCAGTGATGGACACCCATGCAGCTATTTGCCCAATTGTTTACCCGTTTGGATGAAACCACCCGCACCAATCGCAAGATCGCCGAACTGGTGGCCTATTTCCAGCAGGCACCCCCCGAGGATTCCATCTGGGCTGTACGGTTCCTGATCGGCCGCCGGCCCAAACGCTTGATTGCGACCCGCAAGCTGCGGAGATGGGCGGCTGAACTGGCGGAGATCCCGGATTGGCTCTTCGATGCATCCTACAGCCGGGTCGGCGATTTGGCCGAGACCATCACGCTCCTGTTGCCGTCCCATCCGACCCACCCGTGTCCGCCGCTGCATGAATGGATTGAAACGCGGCTGTTGACGCTGCGCACCAAGGGTGAGGTGGAGCAGCGTGGGGATGTGATCGCCGCCTGGCAGGCCCTGGACACGGCCCAACGCTTCGTTTGGAACAAACTGATCACCGGCGGCTTTCGGGTCGGGGTTTCACAAAAGCTGGTCGTGCGAGCCCTGTCCCAGTTCAGCGGGATCGATGCCGCCGTGATCGCCCATCGACTGATGGGCCACTGGCCGCCGACCGCCGACTTTTTTCGGCAGCTCCTGTCCGGCGACACGGCCGATGCCGACATCAGCCGGCCGTATCCCTTCTGCCTAGCCTACCCGTTGGACGGTGCCCCGGACCTTCTGGGGCCGGTGTCGTCCTGGCAGGCAGAGTGGAAATGGGATGGTATCCGGGCCCAGGTCATCCACCGCCGGGGCGCGTGCTTTGTCTGGAGCCGGGGAGAGGAGTTGGTCAGCGACCGATTTCCGGAGATCACCGCCATGGCCGAACGGCTGCCGAATGGGACGGTGGTCGACGGTGAACTGGTCGCCTGGCTGGATGACCGGCCGCTGGATTTCGGCGCGCTGCAGAAGCGCATCGGCCGCAAACGGCTTACCGCCGCCATCCGTTCCGCCGTGCCGGTTCGTCTGATGGCCTACGACCTCTTGGAGGTTGACGGCGACGATGTGCGCTGGCGGCCGCTGCGTTGGCGGGCATCGGCTTTGAGTGAGCTGGTGGCCTTGGTCGCCGCATCCGAACTGATGCGGTCGCCCCTGATTCATGCCGACAACTGGGAAGCGTTGTCCCAGGCCAGGCAGCGGGCCCGCTGCCAGCGGGCGGAGGGACTGATGCTCAAGCACCTCGATTCGGGCTATGGTGTCGGTCGCCGCAGAGGGGACTGGTGGAAATGGAAAGTGGATCCATACCGCGTGGATGCTGTCATGATCTATGCCCAGGGCGGGCATGGCCGGCGCTCCGGCCTGTATACCGATTATACCCTGGCCGTGTGGGACGGCGATCGCCTGGTGCCGTTTGCCAAGGCCTATTCGGGATTACGTGACAGCGAGATTCGCCAGGTGGACCGGTTTGTGCGCCAAAACACCATCGAACGCTTCGGACCGGTGCGGTCAGTGACACCGGCGCTGGTGTTTGAGATCGCCTTCGAGGGCATCCGGCGCTCGATCCGCCACAAATCGGGCGTGGCCGTCCGTTTCCCGCGCATCGCCCGCTGGCGCAAAGACAAACCGGCGCACGAGGCGGACACCCTGGATACGGTCAAGGCCCTGATTGCGGTGAACGAATGAAAGACGATCGCATCATGGCGCCGGCGTGGATATCCCGCTGGTTTGAATCCCAGGGTTGGCGACCCCTACCTTTTCAGCAGCGATGCTGGTCGGCCCATGGGCAAGGCAAAAGCGGACTGATCGTCGCCCCGACCGGAATCGGCAAAACCTACGCAGCCTGGCTGGGGCCCGTCATGCGCTGGATGGAAAGCGGCGAGGCCACCGATGGTCCGCCGCCGTTGACGGTCCTGTGGCTGACACCCCTGCGTGCGCTGGCTACCGACACCTGCGACGCCTTGCGTCTGCCGATCGAGCAACTGGAACTGCCCTGGACGGTTGCCTTGCGCACCGGCGACTCACCGTCATCGGTCAAGCGGCGGCAGCGATCCCGGCTTCCCAGCGCACTGGTCACCACGCCGGAGAGCCTGTCGCTGATGCTTTCCTACCCCGAATCGCACCGTTTATTCCGATCCTTGGCGACCGTAATTGTAGATGAGTGGCACGAATTGGTCGCTTCCAAGCGTGGGGTTCAGGCGCAGCTCGCCCTGGCCCGCCTGCGCCACTGGAATCCAGCCCTTCAAACCTGGGGGCTGTCGGCCACTCTCGGCAATACCGGCATGGCCTTAAAGGCCTTGTTAGGCGCCGGACATGCCGACGGCGTCCTGATCGAGGACCGCACACCGCGGGACATCGCTATTCAGACCCTCATTCCCCCCCAGGTAGAGCGCTTTCCCTGGGCCGGACATCTGGGTCTATGGCTGCTGCCGCAGGTCATCGCGGTGATTGATCGGTCCAAAAGCGTTCTGGTTTTCACCAATACCCGCTCGCAGACCGAAACCTGGTATCAGGCCATTCTCGATCGACGGCCGGATTGGGCCGGGATCATGGCCCTGCATCACGGCTCTATAGACAAGGGTAGCCGCTTAACCGTTGAGGCCATGCTGCGCGACGGTCGTCTCAAATGCGTGGTGTGCACCTCCAGCCTTGATCTGGGCGTCGACTTCTCGCCCGTCGACCACGTGATTCAGATCGGCAGCCCCAAGGGCATCGCCCGTCTGATGCAGCGGGCCGGACGCAGCGGCCATCAGCCGGGCCAGACCAGCCGCATTACCTGTGTACCGACCCATGCGTTTGAACTGCTGGAAATTGACGCCGCTCGGCGAGCCATAGGCGACGGATCGCTGGAACCCCGGTTGCCGGTAATGCAGCCGTTGGACGTGTTGGCCCAACATATGACCAGCGTGGCCTTGGGCGGTGGATTCCGGCCGTCCGAGCTATTCGAGGAAGTCCGAACCACGTTTGCGTATCGCAGCCTGTCGCGCCGCCAGTTCGACTGGGTGCGGCGCTTCGTTGCCACCGGCGGCAAATCGCTCAAGGCCTATCCGGAATATGCGCGCATGGTGCGGCGCAGTCACCGATATCAGGTTGTCGATCCCACCGTTGCACGCCGGCACCGCATGGGTATCGGCACGATTACCAGTGATGCCGCCATCGATGTCAAGTACCTCAACGGCCGCCGTCTGGGAACGATCGAGGAGCGCTTCATCTCACGGCTCAAACGGGGGGACCGGTTTCTGCTCGCCGGTCAGACGCTCGAGTACGTTCGCATCAAAGCAATGACCGTCTGGGTGCGCAAGGCCAACGGTGCCCCCGGGCGCGCGCCGCAATGGCTGGGCGGACGCATGCCGTTGTCATCGGAGCTGGCCAGCGCCCTGCGCCACCAGTTGGACCGGCTGCGCCGCCGGCAGTACGACAGTCCTGAGTCTACGGCATTGGCACCGATCCTGGATTTGCAAGCCCGCTGGTCGGTTGTTCCGGGTCCCAATGACATTCTGGTCGAACGCTGGCAATCCAGAGACGGCCACCATCTGTTCGTCTATCCGTTTGAAGGCTTGTTGGTCAATGAAGGCCTGGCCACGCTGATCGGTTATCGCCTGACCTGGCAGGCACCGCTGACTTTCTCCATTGCGGCCAATGACTACGGCTTCGAATTGCTTTCCGATCGCCGCATTTCTCTATCCCAAACCCAGATCAGACGACTGTTTGGCACGGTGCGATTGACGGACGACATTCTGGCCAGCCTGAACGCCTCTGAAATGGCCCGACGACAATTCCGCGAAATCGCCCGCGTGGCCGGCTTGGTGTTCCAGGGATATCCCGGACGTCGAAAAGGCAGCCACCAACTACAGGCATCCAGCAGCTTATTGTACAACGTCTTCGCTCGATATGAGCCCGACAACCTGCTGCTGAAACAAGCAACCCGTGAAATCCTGGATCGTCAGCTCGAGATCCACCGGCTGAAAGCGGCCCTAAAGCGGCTCTCTTCAGGCAACCTGCAGGTGATCGACACCGAACATCCGACGCCCTTGGCCTTTCCCATTTTGGCCAAGCGGCTGAGATTTACCTTGAGTTCGGAAAAGCTGGCGGACCGCATCCAGCGTATGCAGCTGCGGCTGGAAAAGACCGCCGGACCGCCATGAACGGGCGTTGCTGTTTGCGGAACGATCAGCAGCGGACGGATCGGTCATCAAGCTGGCGGCAGGGCTGCATTCAGCTAAGGATGGTCTCATGTTTGGATCCCATACGATTGTCATCGCGAATCAACCGCTGGTCTTGCTTCCCCAGCACATGGTATTCTGGCGCGCCCGCCGGACGCTGATCGTGGCTGACCCCCATTTTGGAAAAGCCGCGCTGTTTCGCAAGCATGGGATCGCCGTTCCCGCCGGCACGATGGCTGCCGATCTACAGCGGCTGGACGCAGCCCTCAGCGCCACCGGTGCCATGACGGTATTGGTTCTGGGGGATCTGGTGCATGCGCGGGAGGCTACCGACGACCGGACAGTCGAACGGATCGGCCGGTGGCGACGACATCACAAGCGTCTGAGGTGGATTCTGGTGCGCGGTAATCATGATTGGAAAGCCAGCGAGGTGCCGTCGACATTGGGAATCGAGGCGGTTCATGAACGCTGGACAATGGCACCGTTTACCTTTGTTCACCGACCTGAACCCCGCACGGCAAACTACGTGATTTGCGGCCACCTGCATCCGGCGGTGCAGTTGACCGGTCCGGGTCGGCAGCATGAGCGGCTGCCCTGTTTCATCGTTGGCCGGGAGCGCACCGTACTGCCTGCATTCGGCAGCTTTACCGGCAATGCAACCGTTTACCCGAAGGCCGGCGATCAGGTTTTCGCCATTGCCGATGGACAGGTGATTCCCATCGATATTGAAGCGTGATCGCTCCCAAGATGTGTTCGTCAGGGTAAAAGACATGGCCGGCAACGAATTTGTCTGTCCGCTCAACGCGTTGCGTAATGTCAAGGGCGTCAACGAGGAGGAACTGGAAGACTGCTTTGAAGGCGATGTGGTCGGACGCTGCGCGGGTCAGTTGAACATTGTCGAATCAGGAGATTGAATTCTTATCCGATTGGGTTGACCCGGCACCAACGCGATGGTGAGAGGAAAAGTAACGAGCTCGCTTATTGTTGGCGAGCAATCAAACGCGTACGCACTCCGTTTCTACCACATAGCTTCTCGGGAAGACACTTCCTGGAACTGGTGATTGATTTTACTACCGACCGTTCCAAAGAGCTCGTCCAGTTCGTTCTTCATCGGAGACCAGTCGGAAGGACACTCGTTTTCGAGCTGGTCAACCCTCATCTGCGCGGCCACGACCTCCTGCTCGAGCTGTCCAATCAGCGGAAGAACTTTTTCCTTTTGCTCGGTCCCATAACCATCCGCCGTCTTCTTCATCGCTTCAAGTTTCTCTTTCCATGCCGAAACTTCAGCCTTCATTGCCTTACAGTAGTCTTGTACTTTCATGATCCTTCCTTTCTTTTAGGGTTGGATTTCCGCTTCGCTGAATAAAAGCGCTGAAGATGAAATAAGCGTAGTAGACCTTTGACGCAATTGCATCATTTACCCTTTAAGATTGTGAACGCTTGCCATGGGCAAGCCTTGAAACGGAACGCACAACGACTGGCATCCATGGTCGATCGTCATTCGTAGCGCTTTACACGATCAGCGATCTGATTGTCTGATTGGAAAGATGTCGATAACTTTCGCCTAAACGTGAATTTTTATGTCTCTAGCACATCTTTGAAAGGGTTGCAAGATGTTGGCGTGGAAAAGCAGGTCCATCCATCTGCAACCAATCGATTCGATGAGAAATCAACCGCCGTTCCGCATTCGTAGCAGAGTCCGTTCGCCATCGATGTAGTGATGCTTTACAGCCCCTGCCGTGTGGACAATGGTGACAGCCTCCAAGGATCGTTTATGCCATGATGCTGACGCCGCCGTCGACATACATGGTCTGCCCGGTGAGACGCCGGCCATAGGGCGTTGCCAGGTATGCGCAGGCAAACCCAACATCCATGATGTCCACCGGTTCACCCACCGGTGATCGCTCCACGGCATCGTTCAACATCCGGTCGAAGTCTTTCAGTCCGGAGGCGGCCCGTGTCTTGAGGGGACCCGGCGATATGGCGTGCACCCGGATTTTATTGGGCCCCAGCTCATAGGCCAGGTAGCGGCAGACCGCCTCCAGGGCCGCCTTGACCGGCCCCATCACGTTATAGTTGGGAACCACTTTCTGTGCTCCGTGGTAGCTCATGGCGAACAGGGTGCCGCCGCCTTTCATCAGCGGAGCAGACAGGCGGGCCATACGGATGAAGGAGTGACAGGAGATGTCCATGGCGGTGGAAAATCCTTCTGCCGAACAGTTCAACAATCCACCCTGTAAATCCGCTTTGGGGGCAAAGGCGATGGAGTGCACCAAGATGTCCAAATGTCCCCACTCACTGGTGATACGGTTGAAGACAGCCTCCAGTTCACCGGGCTTGGCGGCATCCATGGGCATGAAAATCGGTGCTTCCAGTTCGTCAGCCAAAGGGGCCACATGAGGCTTGGCTTTGTCATTGAGAAAGGTGATCGCCAACTCGGCACCAAGTTCGCCAAAGGCTTTGGCACAGCCATAGGCAATCGATTGATCATTGGCAATGCCAACCACCAGTGCCTTTTTGTTTTCAAGTGCGCGAAGCGGAACTTCTGACTCCATTTTTTTCTCCTAAACAGGCCATCATCGAGATGAAAAACCTTTGAGAAGGAAACCTGAGCAAGTTCATTTCCGGCGTCCCCCTTTACCGCCGCCGCCTCGACCGCGGCCTCCTCCGGTTCCGTCCCTTCGACCTTTACCACCACCTCGTCCTAAACCCCTTCCAACATTTTTTCCTCCGGAAGTATTTTCATTATCCACCTTATTTTTTCCACTGCTTTCGGAGCCGTCATCGTTCGTTTCCTTTTCTGTCTCTTTTTGCATGATATTCTCCATTGCTTGGGGTTGTTCATTTCCCAGTCTGTTTCGTCATCTTTTTAAATTCAGATGTTCTGATAATTTTTAACGAAGATACTAATGGTTTGACCGTTGTAAATAGTTTCCTTTCTCTCGTTTATACAAAAGAGTAGCTTTTCCTATCGAACCTTGTCAAACATTCGAATCAATG
>JAGTUY010000163.1 GCA_018224455.1 Desulfosarcina sp. | reverse complement strand
GGCGACAAGCGAAAAATCGACCGCCAAAGAGGGACAAAAAGCCGCACTGGCCTTGATTCAGGATGAATCAACCTTGACGCTGGCCACTGCCGGTGAATCCGGGCCGTGGTCGGCGCCGGTTTACTGTGTATGCGTCAACGGCTGCTTCTACTTCTTCTCCTCACCCCAGAGCCGCCATATTCGACAGGCCATGGATTCAGGAAAGGCGGCCGCGTCGCTGTTTCACCCGGCGGATTCATGGCAGGCCATTCGCGGCATCCAGATGGCGGGAACGGTGGAGCCGGTCGACGCCGTGGCATTGTCGGTCAAAGTGATTGCCGTGTATCTGAAGCGATTCTGCTTTGCCAGGGAATTTTTTCCGGACGACCCGACCCCGGACCTGGCCGCCTTTTTCTCACGATTCAAGGCCCGGCTATACACGTTTACGCCAACAGCGGTGTATTACATCGACAACCGCTTCGGGTTCGGCACCCGGCAGCAAATCGACCTGGCGGCACGGTAAACGATTATTTTTTGACCTGTGAATTGTAGGCGTTCACTTTCTGGTTAAACGCACCGAGTTTTTCTTCATAGCTGACAATTTTGGCATTCAAGGCCTCCACCTTTTCGGTGTAAGCAACCTTTTCCTCAACCGTCGCCCCTTTGGCCGGTGCCTTGGCCTCGAGTGCAGAACGCTCGGTCTGGAGCGCCGCAAAGCTTGCTTTCAACTCCGTCTGCATCTGATCCAATTCTTGCTTTTTTTGAGCATTTCGCCCCTGCCAGGTGCCGCCGGCCGGCTCGGTCTCTTTTCCCGCTGCGGCCGCGGAGCTGCTCGCCTTTTGCGCGGCGGTGCTGCCGGTTGCCTTTTGAACCGGTTGGCTTGCCACCGACTGGTGCGTTTTTACATCCGGCCGCTGATCCGGCGGAACACTGGCAAGATTATCGGTAAAACGCAAGACCCCGTTCTGATCGGTATATTGATAGTATTCACAACACGCCGGGGCCGCCCAACAGACAAGCATGCCTGCCAAGATTAAGTTCCTGATCAAGATCCACATGTTTACCACCCTGGTCAATGGGGTTCGTCGGAAACAATTTCAATCACCGCGACTTCTCCGGCCGCGTTGAGCTTGACCCCCACCATGGTCCATTTGGCGATGCCGGATGCAGTTGCCGTGGAGGTAAGGGTCAGTTGCCGGTCGGCGATCGTAATTTGATTGCCATCAATCGCATTCAACGTCCCGACGACATCAAAAACGTCCTGGGGGCGAATGCTGGCATCGGGGGCAGCCATTTCAAACGGTCTAATCTGTCGAATGGCCGTGCCTGCCGTGCCGGTTTTTTGCATACGGATGCCCTTGTCGGCAGCCAGACCGGCCGTGGCCAGCCATCCCCCTGCGATCAGTATCCCAACCAGGCATCCTGCGACGGTGTTTATGCTTTTGCATGTGAAAGCCATGGCCTATCTCCTTTGTGCGTGGTGCCTCATTGCACCGGCGATGGGTTATTGTCCAATCACCCGCCAGAAAAACATTCCCGCTCGGATGGGTACCACGGGCATGCTGCCGTGACCGCCCTCTGAATCCGGCAGATACAGCATGTCGCCGACTTCGAGGGGGGTATAAATGATCTTGTTTTTTTGCTGTCTGGATGGCGGTATGGGGTTGCCGGAGGGGTCTAAAATCGTATCGGTTCCGGTGATTGTGAGATCATAATTCACATCAAACTGAGGTGAGTAGGGTCGACCGCCCGTACAGGCATTGACAATATTGATATACGACGTCCCGCCCGAGTCGCAGGGAGAAGACGATGGGACCGTCGATATCAGAATCGCATGGCCTCCGCGCAGCAAGGGGTCTCTGATCATGCGTTCGCCGGCTTCGGGCATGTCCCAGTACCAGCCCACATGGGTGCCGGTGGCGGTGGCGGGATCATACCAATCCGCCGGCCTGTCGGTGAGGGCTGAAAATTCGGTACCCGCGACCTCGAACTCCTGCTCCAGCAAGGTGACGCCGCCCAAATTCGACAGGGAGCGATCAGCCGCAAAGGTCCCCAAGTAGCTGGTTCGGGCCACGGTCAGCCCGTTCGTGTCTTCGATAAGCGGCCCCCGGTCCCAGATGCCGTAGTAGGAGTTCACGGGCGTGTTGACAAAATCATCGGTATTGAGGTATTGGCCGGTTCCGAAGATGACCATCAGTCCGCGAACGTCGCCGTCTGAGGCGCAATCCAGCATTACCTGGGGCGGACTGGTGATGGGTTGGATTTCACCACTGATATTTTTTACGCTAACCAGCGGTTGGGGGGCGGTAATGTCCCCATAGCCGAACGCCCAGTCGCCGACGTTTGCGCCCCGCAGGTCAAACTTCCACATGTTGCCTTTCAGGTCGCCGGCATAGACGTAATCCACGTTGCCGTCAAGCTCGACGTCCACCGCAGCCGGCGTGGCCAGCCCGTTGCAGCCGGCAACCTGGGTGTCGAATTTCGCAATGTGAGCGCCGGTCAGCGCATTCCTCACGTACAGGACGGCGGAACCATTCGCACTGTCATAGCCGTTGCTGAAAATGACCACCTTACCGGCGGCCTCCGTATTGACGATGAACGCACGGCCGAAGGAGTATCCCAGGTCAGGGTCCGTGTCGGCGGAGAATTCCCAGAGCACGTCGGTTGGACCCATGGCGGTCGGGTCGCTCACATCCAGGGCGAAATAGCCTTTACCGCCCTTGCCCAGTCCGCAGACCAGCAGGTTCCGGCCGCCGACCTTGGCCACGGTCGCCGTGCCGTCCACAAAAAACTTGTGGCTGTAACCCTGGTAGGCCAGTTCGGACAGGTGATCGTAGACCAGGCTGGGCACATAGGCAAACAGTTCCTCGCCGGTTGAGGCTCTGAGGCCGTGCAGCAT
>JAGTUY010000162.1 GCA_018224455.1 Desulfosarcina sp. | reverse complement strand
TGCTCGCGGCCCATCGTGGATGCCAAGTGGCTGGAGAAATCTCGTCAGGTGGGCACCTCCGGTCAGACGGTCAAACCCAAGGTGTACCTGGCCTGCGGCATTTCCGGCAGCTTCCAGCACATGGGCGGGATCAAGGGTGCACCGTTCATCGTGGCCATCAACAAGAACGTCAAGGCCCCCATCTTCCAGGTGGCCGACGTGGGCATCGAAGCCGATATTCTGGACTTTTTGCCTGAATTGACTGACGCCATCAAGGCGTCGTAACGCACCATCCTCCCCAACACACGGCGGGCGCCTGCTTTTTTTAGTGGGGGCCCGCTTTGTTTTCGTGCCTTCCGCCATCCGGAAGGTGGCGATCGGATCCACCGGGGCAATTTCCATTCAGCCGTGTTGTTCTTGACATGTCCGGGTCCTTGGCATACATGGTTTCTTTTGCTGGTTATGGCAACATCCCGTTTCCATGGCGGATAATGAGATATGGCAGGAAAACCTCCATGAATGTATTTCTCGGCGGCATCGCCGCTCGGCGAATCGCCAGCTGGTTGATAATTGCCGGGGTGGTGCTTCATGGCCCTGGAATGCTGCCGGGTTGCGCCGCCGGTGAATCGGATAAGCAGGTCGTTCATCTCTATTTCGCCGATGCGAAGCGTCCAGTGCTTATTGCCGAAGCGCGTATGATGGTCAATCCCGGCGAACCGACCGCATTCAGCCGACAACTGGTTGTGGAACTGATCAACGGTTCTGCGCGTGGAAATCTGGCCACCATGCCCAAAGAAACGCGATTGAGATCATTTTTTCTGCTTGGAGATGGAACGGCCGTGGTGGATTTTTCCGCTGATCTGCGGGAAAACCACCCCGGGAGTTGCCGACTGGAGCAACTGACACTATTTTCAATCGTCAATTCCCTGATTCTTAACGTTCCAGAGGTTGACCAGGTAAAAATTCTGATTGACGGAGCGGAGGTACCGACGCTGGCTGGCCACCTTCCACTACCATTTCCTTTAACCGCTGATATGCTGCTGACACGATGAAAAAGACTGACAAACTTAATAATATTCGGAATATTGGTATCATCGCCCACATCGATGCCGGCAAGACGACGGTCACCGAACGGGTTCTTTATTACACGGGGCGATCCCACAAGATCGGCGAGGTCCATGATGGTGAAGCGGTAATGGACTGGATGGTCGACGAGCAGGAACGGGGCATCACCATCACCTCAGCGGTCACCACCTGCCAGTGGAACGGCCGGGATATCCAGGTCATCGACACGCCGGGCCACGTGGATTTTACCATTGAGGTGGAGCGCTCCCTGCGTGTGCTGGATGGGGCCGTGGGTGTCTTTTGCGCCGTGGGTGGTGTGGAACCCCAGTCGGAGACGGTCTGGCGCCAGGCCGATCGTTATAAGGTGCCCAAGATTGCCTTCATCAATAAACTGGACCGCATCGGCGCCGATTTTTTCGGTACGGTACAAATGATGCGCGACCGGCTCAAGGCCAATGCCCTGATTCTTCAGATTCCGATGGGTACCGAAGACAGCTTCTCCGGTGTTGTCGATCTGATTCGCATGCAGCAGGTCCGGTGGGACGACGACACCCTTGGGGCCAGCTACAGTGCCGGGGATATCGATGCCGAACGCCGTGAAGATGCGGAAATATACCGGGATCAGATGCTGGAAACCCTTGCTGAGGTGGACGACGGAATCATGGAGGCCTACCTAGCCGAAGCACCCATCGACGCGGAGATGATTCTGGCTGCCGTCAGAAAAGCCACCGTCGCATTGAAACTGGTGCCGGTTCTGTGTGGAAGCGCCTTGAAAAACAAAGGAATACAGCCACTTTTGGATGCCATTGTTCAATTTCTCCCCAGCCCGGCGGAGGTTCCGGCCATCAAGGGCGTTCATCCGGAAAGCGGGGAAACCATCTTTTGCCTGCCGGATGAAAAAGCACCGCTGGCGGCGCTGATTTTCAAGGTTTCCATGACGGAAGGTCGGAAGTTGTCCTATGTCCGGGTCTACAGCGGTAAAATTACCGCCGGTACAGAGGTATACAATCCCAGCCGTAACAAGAAAGAGAAGCTGTCGCGCATTCTTTTGATGCATGCCAACAAGCGGGAGCGGGTGGACACCGTCGGTCCGGGGGCCATTGTCGGCGTCGTGGGGCTCAAGGATTCGTCCACCGGCGAAACCCTCTGCCAGCAGGAGCATCCGGTGCTGCTGGAAAAAATGGATTTTTACGAACCGGTGATATCCGTGGCCGTGGAGCCCAAAACCCACAGCGACCAGGAGAAACTCCAGCAGGTGCTGGAAAAGTTCATGGCCGAAGACCCCACCTTGCGGGTCCGGGAAGACGAAGACACCGGCCAGACGATTCTTTCCGGCATGGGAGAACTGCATCTGGAAATCATCACCAGCCGCATGCAGCGTGAGTTTAATACCCGGGTCAACGTGGGTAAACCCCAGGTTGTCTATCGGGAGACCATCGAATCGGCCGCTACCGGGACCGCGATTTTTGACAAGGAAGTCGCCGGTAGCCGCCATTACGGCAAAATCGCACTGCGGCTGGAACCACTCTCTCGAGGTGAAGGCAAGCGGTTCGAATCACGCCTGGCAGATGAGCAGCTGGCCCCCGGACTGGTGAAGGCAGCAGAGAAAGGGGTGATGGAATCCCTGGAGAGCGGCATCCTCATGGGGTATCCCGTGGTGGATGTGAGGGCGGTGCTCACCGGAGCCGGGACCCGGGAAACCAACGGCTCGGAACTGGCCTTTACCGTGGCCGCTTCCATGGCGGTGCGAGAGGCCCTTTCCCAGGGCAATTCATTCCTGCTGGATCCCATCATGGCCGTGGAAGTCATCGTCCCCGAGGATTTCATGGGGGAGGTGATCGGGGACCTGAACGCCAGGGGCGGAAAAATCGAATCCATCCAACCCAAGCTGGGTGCCCAGACCATCAAAGCGACGGTGCCCCTTGCAAAAATGTTCGGCTACTCCACCAGCCTGCGGTCGGCTACGCAGGGGCGGGGAACTTTTTCCATGCAGTTCTCCCGGTTTGACCGCAACTGACAGGGTTCAGCGTTCAAAGGTTCATCGGTTCAAGGTTCCACGGTTAATGCTCGACCCATGAACGGCTGCCCACAAGCAAGCCTCAAAACAAGAAAAGCCGTCCCGCTGAGCGGGGCGGCTTTTTGGGTAACCGGTGTCACCGTCGCTACGGGGTCTTGCCGAAGATTTTCTCCGGCTTGTGGTGGTATCGCCGGTGGCATTCGATCCATTCTTCACCACCAAGGCTGCCGGCAAGGCAACCGGAATGGGGTTGTCCGACCTGCCGATCATTTTGATTGCGAAGCATCGGGTCTAATACCCCGTCGCTTGCGACGATGTAATTGACTTTATCATTCGCCGATACCCCGTCCGCTTGCGGCGGGGTAGTTCATTTGTTTTTTGTTATTTGAATATTGTAATTTCTTTTGAGTTTGTTTTTTGGGTATTGTGTTTTATTTGTGATTTGTTTTTTGTATATTGTGATTTATTTGTATCTGCTACAGCCCCGTAACCTTATTCCTC
>JAGTUY010000161.1 GCA_018224455.1 Desulfosarcina sp. | reverse complement strand
GCCTGCTGACATCGGCCTTCATGAACTGGTACAACAAAAAGATGGCCTTGGTGGAAAGGTAAAGCCACTTATGCGATGGCATGCAAAGCGACCGCGTCGTATTAATTTGAACCGGGAATAGCCAATATTACTCATTTTATCAGCGAACCGCATTTCTAAACAGATGACTGGAACGGATATTAAGCAGATTGAAGAAACGATCAAACCGCCGCTGACGAGCGTGGGGGGCCTCGGATGGATGCGGGCCAACCTGTTCAACACTTGGTTCAACTCGGTTCTGACGCTGGTCACCCTATATACGTTAGGGAAGGTCGTACCCCCTTTTATCCGCTGGGCCTTTATCGACAGCCTGTGGCTTTCAACCGGCGAAGCCTGCAAGGCTGCTGAAGGCGCCTGCTGGTCGATCATTCCAGCCAACATTCGATTCATAATTTTCGGTTTTTTCCCCTACGAATCGCAGTGGCGGCCTCTGGTGGCCATGGTTCTTCTGGTCGGCTTGTTGTTTTACAGTCGCAACAGAGGTCATTGGAAAAAATCATTGCTCTACGCCTGGGGTGCAGGCCTATTAACCATGGGTCTTCTCATGAAGGGCGGGATTTTGGGGTTGGCTTCGGTTGAAAGTACCCAGTGGGGTGGGCTCCCGTTGACCCTGCTGCTGTCGGTTTTTGGACTGGCTGCCGCCTATCCGCTGGGCGTTGTCCTGGCGCTGGGGCGGGCCTCGCGCATGCGGGCGATCAAAGCCCTGTGTATCGTTTATATCGAAATGATCCGGGGCGTACCACTGATCACCCTGCTGTTCATGTCGTCCATCGTTTTCCCCTTGTTTTTGCCCGAGGGTGTGACCGTTAACGTTATATTACGGGCGCAGGTGGCCATCATTTTGTTTACTGCCGCCTATATCGCAGAAGTCGTGCGGGGTGGACTGCAGGCGATGACCACAGGTCAGTATGAGGCCGCCGAATCATTGGGGCTCAACTATTACCAGACCATGCGGCTGGTGATTCTGCCCCAGGCCCTGAGAATCGTTATCCCCCCGACGGTCAGTCAGCTCATTTCGGCTTTGAAAGATACCTCCCTGGTGGTGATCATCGCCCTGTATGATCTTCTCAAGACGACCCAGTCCGTGCTGTCGAATCCAACATGGATGGGCTTTTCTTCCGAGGCTTACATTTTCGTGGCCTTGATCTATTTTGGCTGCTGTTATTTCATGTCCAGCTACAGCAGACGTTTGGAAAAGGAGCTGGACAGGGGTTTTTAACCGGCGCCGCGTTGGGCTGAATCCAGCGCGGATCATGTCCCGATTGAACAACCGGTTCAAAAACAATGCGAACAACAAAACTTGAAGAGATCTCCATGAGCGAAGAGAAACCTGATAACCAGCTGCAGCCGACCGGTGAATCCATCATCGAGATCAAAGAGATGCACAAATGGTTCGGCGAGTTCCATGTCCTGCAGGACATCAACCTGACTGTGCAAAAGAAAGAGCGGATCGTTGTCTGCGGTCCTTCCGGATCGGGGAAATCGACCCTGATCCGCTGTATCAACCGGTTAGAGGAGCATCAGCGCGGCCGGATCATCGTCGACGGTATCGAGTTGACCAACGATATCAAGAACGTCGAGAAGATTCGGGCCGAGGTGGGCATGGTGTTTCAGCATTTCAACCTCTTTCCCCATCTTACCATTCTGGAAAACCTGACCCTGGGACCGATCTGGGTGCGCAAGACCCCTAAAAAAGAGGCTGAAGCGGATGCGATGGCTTACCTGGAAAAAGTGCATATAGCCGAGCAGGCCAAGAAATATCCAGGACAGCTTTCCGGCGGGCAGCAGCAGCGGGTTGCGATTGCGCGCAGCCTGTGCATGAAACCCAACGTCATGCTTTTCGATGAGCCCACCTCGGCCCTGGATCCAGAGATGATCAAAGAGGTACTGGATGTCATGATCGAATTGGCCCAGGAGGGCATGACCATGCTGGTGGTGACCCATGAGATGGGGTTTGCCAAGAGTGTGGCCCACCGGGTGCTGTTTATGGACTACGGCCGGATCGTTGAACAGAATACCCCCTCGGAATTCTTCGACAATCCCCAGCACGACCGCACCAAACTGTTTCTAAGCCAGATTCTGCATTGAACCCCGTTCACTGCCATCCGAATGTTGGGAAAAACGGCCATGCATTTTCGTACCAGCGCCCGGATCCACTTGGATCACCTGCGGTTCAACTTTCGTGAAATCGTTAAAAAGATCGCCCCAGCCCGCCTGATACCCGTGGTCAAGGCCGACGCGTACGGCCACGGCGCCATTCCCGTATCGCGATGTTTGGTCGATGAAGGGGCGGATTTCCTTGCCGTTGCTCAGTTCCAGGAAGCCCGGGAACTTCGCGACAGTGGCATCGATGTTCCCGTCCTCATTTTCGGCCGGCTGTTCCCGGACGAGCTTCCCGAGGCCATACGGGCGGGTTTTCGAATTACCCTGTTCGGTGTCGAAGACATCCGCTGGATCGAACGGGTGCCTGGAAGCCAGACAGCCCGCGTGCATGTCAACGTGGAAACCGGCATGGGGCGGGTGGGTGTGCTGCTGGACCAGGAACCGGAATTCTTCGACCATCTGGCCCGCTCGCGGCGCTGTGTCTGGGAGGGACTGTACAGCCATTTTGCCACCTCGGACGAGGCAGATAAAAGTTATGCCCGCGAGCAACTGAATCGTTTTAACACCCTGATGAACCGGCTGAAGACCAAATCTCCGCTTCCGCCCATGGTCCACATGGCCAACAGCGGGGCGATACTGGACATGCCGGACAGCTATTTCAGTGCCTGTCGATCAGGGATCATGCTCTACGGTCATTATCCGTCAACGGAAACCTCGCGATCCGTCTCCTTGAGGCAGGTCATGACCCTCAAGACGACTGTGGCCCATTTGCGGCGTCTGCCTGCCGGCCATAATGTGAGCTACGGAAGGCGATGGAAAACTGAACGTGAAACCAGCATTGCCGTGCTCCCTATCGGTTATGCCGACGGGGTTCGGCGCCATTTGACCGGCCGGCTCCAGGTGTTGACCGGCGGCCGGCGATACCCGGTGGTGGGTACCATCACCATGGACCAGATGATGGTGGATGTGGGTGACCATCGGGTAGCGGTGGGTGATGAGGTCCTGATCTGGGGGGACACCGAAGACGGCTGTATCCAGGTCCTCGATGTGGCCGAAGCCATGGGTTCGATTCCCTATGAGATGACGTGCGGCGTCTCCCGGCGGGTCCAGCGCGTGGTGGTCGCCGGCCATCACGACCCCGAGGCCGATTGACACGATTGCCGGCTGTTGGCAGGCCTTCCCCTTCTGTTCCAACCGTTCTCATACTCTCAATCGTGGTTGCCCGCCATTTTCAGACCTTAACGGTTACTTTGCCTTTTGCGAACGCCAGGATCCTGAGGATGTTCGCGAGATGATGAACAAGGGCATCTATCCCATGGCCTGTTTCCGCAAATGGTCATAGAGGCGGCGCGTGATCGGCCCCACCTCGCCGCGGCCAATGGATTGATCGTCGATGCGCACCACGGGGAGCAGCTCGGTGACGGTTCCGGTGAGAAATACCTCGTCGGCACCCAGCAGCGCATCGCGTCCAAAAAACGATTCCTCAACATCCAGTTGCGCAGCCTTGCACAGTTTCAGCACCACCATGCGGGTAATTCCCGGAAGGATGTTGTCTGTCAGCGGGTGGGTGGTCAGCCGACCGCCGGATACGATGAACAGGTTTGAACTGGTTCCTTCGCGGACGACTCCCTGGTCCGACACGAAGATGGCATCGTCGCAGCCCGCATCCAGCGACTTCTGTTTGGCCAGGCTGTTGGACATCAGTTGAACGGTTTTGATATCACAGCGTCCCCAGCGGGTATCGGTAACGGTGATGGCCGTCGCTCCGGTTTTCCGTTTCTCCGCCGGCATCTCCTTGACCGGCCGGATGGTCATGATGATCTGGGGCGTCATGCCCGGGCTGAAGGCATGGTTGCGGGGGGCGACGCCCCTTGAAATCTGAATGTATACGCCTGCCCGCGGATAGCCGCCACGGTCGAACAGGTCCAGGACGGCATGTCGGATGTCGGCGCGGGAGATCGGATCGAAGGCCAACTCCCGCATGGATCGTTCCAGCCGATCCAGATGCGCCTCCAGCATGAACGGGCGTCCTTCATAGCTGGCGACAAACTCATAGACCCCGTCGCCGAATTGGTAACCCCGATCTTCGATGGGCACGACCGCTTTTTCGATGGGCATGATTTCTCCATTGACATAGGCCAGGTCCGGCATGGGAGCCTCCTTTCGACGAGCATGATACCCTTTTGGAGCAGCGTTTGGTCGGTGGATCGGTTGCCGATGAATGTTTTTCAACATACACCAAAACGATCTGCGTTGAAACCCATTTGGCAGTCAAATAAAGGGTGTGTGATGATATCGTTGATTGGCGGTTTGACACCGGATTCGCTCCTGGGATATACCCCTCTCATCAATGATTCAATTATTGTTTATGAGACCCTAACCTGGATAAACGGGAAACAGCATATTGAAAACGCCAAATCTTTAATAAAATAACAAATTACAAGCACCCAATTTCAAACCAATTCCAAATTACAAAATCCGAATCTTGGAATAAGCAGCCGATCGGACCATCGCCATGAAACCCATCGTTGCCATTGTTGGCCGGCCCAATGTGGGTAAATCGACCCTTTTCAACCGGATCACCCGATCCCGGGACGCCATTGTGGATAACCTGCCCGGCGTGACCCGGGACCGGAATTTCGGGGATGCCCGCTGGGACGATAAAGCCTTTACCCTGGTGGATACCGGCGGCTTCGCCGAAGGGGATGACGACGCGTTTGCCGCGCACATCCGCCAGCAGGTTGAGCATGCCATCGCCGACGCCGATGCGATTGCCCTGATCCTCGATGGAAAAGGGGGCATTTCTCCTTTTGATGCCGATCTGATCCATTTGCTGCGCGCCGTCGACAAACCGGTGTTCTATGTCGTCAACAAGATCGATGGTGAGGGCCGGGAAAAAGGCCTGTCCGATTTCTACAGCCTGGGCATCGATAAACTGTATCCGGTATCGGCCGAGCATGGATACGGGGTCCCCGATTTTCTGGATGAACTGACCGCCGGTTTTGCCGAACTGACGGCTGAGGAAGAACGGTCCGATGCCATCCGCATCGGGGTGGTGGGAAAACCCAATGCCGGCAAATCCTCCCTGATCAATGCCATTTTAGGTGAGGAGCGCTTGGTGGTCAGCGATGTCGCCGGTACCACCCGGGATTCCATCGACTCGGCCTTCACCTGGCAGGACCGGAAATACGTGCTGGTGGATACTGCAGGGATTCGCCGAAAGGGGAAGGTCTCCCTGCGTCTGGAAAAATTCTCGATCATCAAGGCCCTGCACAGTCTGGAACGATGTGATGTGGCCCTGATCGTTGTCGATGCCGAGCAGGGTATATCCGATCAGGATGTCCGGGTGGCCGGCTACGCCTATGATCGCGGGTGCGGGGCGATTTTTCTATTGAACAAATGGGATCGGGTGGACAACCGGGACGGAAAGGCCCTGAAGCGGCTGACCGAAGATCTGCGCATGGAGGCAAAATTCCTGAACTTTGCCCCGGTTACCACGGTTTCGGCTAAAACCGGCCTGCGGATTCAGCGCGTCTTTCCCATCGTGGATGAGGTCTACGCCCAGTATTCGGCCAGGATCACCACCGGGCCGTTGAACAAGGCCATGGACCAGGCCCTGACACGCACCCAGCCCCCAATGCACAAAAGCACACGGCTCAAATTCTACTACGCCACCCAGGTGTCCACCCGGCCGCCCACATTCGTCAGTTTTGTGAACTTCCCGGACGGAGTGCATTTTTCTTACCAGCGCTACCTGGTGAATCAGATCAGGGAGGCGTTCTCACTGGACAAAACACCGGTTCGCCTGCTGCTGCGGCAGCGTACGGGAAAAAACCCGGCTTTTTTAAACAAGCGATCCACACCCGTCAAACGAAAAAAGCAAACCAGCAAGCGCCCCACCAAGCGCCCCACCAAGCGATAGAGATGGACCTTTTCGACTATCAGGCTGCAGAATCCACCGATCCCCAGCGGCCCCTGGCCGAGCGTATGCGGCCGCACCGCCTGGCCGACCTGTTCGGCCAGGATGCGGTTACGGGGATGGGCTCCCTGATTCGTTATGCCATCGAAAACGACCGGATTTTTTCGATGATTCTGTGGGGTCCGCCCGGCTGCGGCAAAACCACCCTGGCACGGATTATCGCCCGTGAAACCCGGTCCCATTTCCTCCACTTTTCGGCGGTGCTCGCCGGTGTCAAACAGATCCGCGAAGTCATCGATGAGGCCAAAAAACAGCAGCAGTTTCAGCGCAAGCGAACGATCCTTTTTGTGGACGAGATCCACCGGTTCAACAAGGCCCAGCAGGATGCATTCCTCCACCATGTGGAGTCCGGGCTGATCACGCTGATCGGCGCCACCACTGAAAATCCGTCGTTTGAGGTGATTTCGCCCCTGTTGTCCCGATGCCGGGTGATCACCCTCGGCCTGCTGGGTGAGGACGCCGTGGGCCGCGTGCTCGACCGGGCTATCGAGGACGAGAAGGCCGGGCTGGGGGATATGAATTTTTGCCTGGCCGCCGATGCCCGGGATCACCTGATCCGCATTTCCTCGGGGGATGCACGAAGCGCGCTCAACAGCCTGGAGGTGGCCGCCACGCTGGCGATGGCCGAATCTCCACCCAAACCGAGCACCCGCCGAATGATCGCCCTGGATCATGTGGAAAGGGCCCTGCAAAAAAAGGCGCTGCTTTACGACAAGGGCGGTGACGAGCATTTTAACGTCATTTCCGCGTTCCACAAAAGCCTGCGGGGCAGTGACCCGGATGCGGCCCTGTATTGGCTGGCCCGCATGCTGGAGGCCGGGGAGGACCCCCTGTATGTGGCCCGGCGCATGGTGCGGTTCGCCTCCGAGGACGTGGGCAATGCCGATCCGTTTGCCCTGCGTCTGGCCTTGGGGGCCATGGAGGCCTTTCGATTTTTAGGGCATCCGGAAGGGGATCTGGCCTTGGCCCAGGCCGCCGCCTACCTGGCCACGGCGCCCAAGAGCAACAGCATTTACAAGGCATGGAACATGGCCGGGCAGACGGTCAGGGACAAGGGCCCGCTGCCGGTTCCCCTGCATATCCGCAATGCGCCTACGGGTTTGATGAAGGATTTGGGCTATGGCCAGGGATACCGCTATGCACATGATTTTAAGGACGGATATGCCGTCCAGGACTACCTGCCCGATGCCATCGCCGACAGCCTGTTTTATTTTCCGACGGACCGGGGGTATGAGAAGATGATTGCCGAGCGTTTGAAAAAATGGCGAACATTGAAGGAAAAGACGAAAAAATGAACGATGGGGCTTGACATTGATGGCCGCCGATCCGCGATTGATTTGGCCTGGTGCTGCCGATACAAAGAGAAATACGGATAGGCTGCCTTTTCAGGGGGCAGACCGTATACGTGCCGCGCTATTCGCATATTTACAGCGGTGACCGGGAGCAGCCCTTTTACCTCCCGGGGGAGGGTGCTTGAAGCTTTTTAAGATAGAGCAGCAACAACGCGCCGGCCAGGATCATGGCCAGGCACAGCAGTTGCCCCATGGACTGGGAGAATAAGACGAAGCCCAGATGGGCGTCGGGCTGGCGGGCATACTCGATGAAAAAGCGCACCAGGCCGTATCCCATGAGATAGAGGGCCAGGGTTGCCCCCCGGGTCTTGACCCGGTTTTTGACCGCCCACAGGACGATAAAGAGCACGATGCCTTCGAAAAAGGCCTCGTAAAGCTGCGAGGGATGCCGCCGGCCGGGGCCCGGTGCAAAGGGGAAAAACATGCCGATGGGATGGGTCGTCGCCCGCCCGAAGAGTTCGCCGTTGATAAAGTTGCCCACCCGCCCGAAGGTATATCCCAGTGGAATGCAGGGGACGATGAGATCAGCCGTACCGAAAAAATCCAACCGGTTTTTACGCACGAAAATGACTGTCGCCACGACCACGCCGATGAGTCCGCCGTGATAGGACATGCCGGTGATGCCGGTAAAGCGGATGCTACCGGAAAATTCAAAGGGCAGGATGATCTCCAGCGGATGGTGCAGGTAGTACGAGAAGTTGTAAAAGAATACGTAGCCCAGGCGGGCGCCGACGATCAGGCCCAGGATCATGGCCGTCATGAGCCCCTGGAGCTGCTCCCCATCAATCTGGAATCGGTCTTCCCGCCGGAG
>JAGTUY010000160.1 GCA_018224455.1 Desulfosarcina sp. | reverse complement strand
TGGAACAACTTTTATGCAGGCGCAGTGCGGTTTTGCTGGGGATTGAGTAAAAAAGTGATCCTGGCCGCACCGATCGCCTGGTGGGGGGTCGGTCAATTGCGCGGCAACGGGGACAACACCGTCCGGCAGGGGTTTCCCCGGCCTGGGGCTGGCCTGTGGCTGGACCGGGGCTTCTACCAGGCTGTCGAAGGCTGGTTTGAAGACTCCCTGCCCGCCGGAAAACCCCTGAGAATTTTCCACAACTGGCTGAACTATCACCTGTTTTCCGCCACTTCGACGCCGGCGGTGCACCTCGGCAACCACGGCTGGCTTTACCCGAAGAAGACCAGCCAGGGTCACTCGTCACCTGCGGTTGACCGGCAGCAAGGCTACCGCCTGTTTCTGGAGCTGCACGCCGCAGAAAAAATAATCAACGCCACGGGGCGCCGGTTTCTGGTCACTGTGGTTCCCGGAAAGGCAGCCATTTATCCGGAGTATGTCGGTTCCGGCCACCCGGGGCCACGCAGCCGATCCTACCAGGCACTGATCGATGCCAACCGCCGTCACCCCTTAAGCGGCTTTGCCGGACTGGATGCAGCCTTGAAAAAAGTCAAACTCGGCGGCGTGGATGTCTATCACCAGCGGTCCCGCCTGTGGACCTGCAGCGGAGCCGCCGCCGCCGCCCAAAGGATCCTCAACGTTCAGACCCTGGCAACCCCTTCCTACGAACCCCCCTCGGCTGCCTGCCCACCGCCGGACGATGACCTCTACCGTCTTATTCTGGGCAAGAATCCGCAGGAAGATGCGACATCCGCCACCCATGCCGGCGGTTCCTATGCCACCCGCCACCGTCGGCGATATCTTCAGCGGAATGGTCATTAAACCGATCGAACCGCCGGCCGGGGATTGCGCCGTCGATCCGGCCGCGCAGTCAACGGCGCACCCCACGGATGCGCTGCCCGAACTAACCCGGCCCCGGCTTCCCTTTTTGATCATCCCCCTGGTCAAACGGCCCAGTGGCAGGGACATCCCCTGCCAGTGGATCCGCGACGCCCAGACGGATGCGCGATAACCGCTATGTATACGGTGGCCTTTTTTGGCCAATCTGATATAAACGCCCCATGAATAAGCCGTCACGATTTGCGGGTGGGGTTGCAAGGCGCTCGGAAAATTCGGAGAACCTTTTCACCTGCTGGCTACCCAGACAAACCGGCATTTTCTCCACGTTCATTCTGCGCCGCCTCTTCTCAGGCATCTGCCTGAATCCCGATCTCAAGGCAACCCTGAAGGAGCTTCCCGACGACGCCGTCATCGTTTACGTCTCTAAAACCAAAAGCTATTTCGAATTTTTATGCTACTATACCCGCTACATGCAGGCCAACCTGCCCTATCCCCAACTGGGGTTCGACTGCAGCATCAGAACCCTGCAGCCGGTGGGCCGGCTGATACACATCGCCACCGCACAGGTGAAGTTTTTCCTGCACCATTTTTCGTTCAAGGACCCTTACCGGGCCGGGTTCATTCACGACGAGATCGAAAAGGGAACCACCGCTTTTTTGCCACTGGTGGAAAAACGCGATTTTTACCGTCGATTCATCAAATCCAAGACCGACCCTATTCGCCATCTGATCGACATTCAGCAGACCCTGGAGCGGCCCATCTGCATCATTCCGCAGTTGTTGTTTTTCAGCAAGCATCCGGCGTCCACCTGGCCGACCCTGACGGACATCTTTTTCGGATCCCCGCAAAAACCGGGAAAATTGCGGCGCCTGGCCACCTTGTTCAGAAAACCCGGCAACATCTTTATCGAAGTGTCCGATCCGATTAATTTAAAGCACTTTCTGGAATCGACGGAGAACCGGGGGCGCAGCAGCGAGTATCTGGCGCTGAAACTGCGGCGGGATCTGCTGGGCCAGATCAATGCCCATCGCAAAAGCATCACCGGCCCCACCATCAAAACGCCTGAAGAGATCAAGCAGGAGATCCTGACCGGCGAGGAGTTGCGCCAGTTTATGGGCACCTATGCCGAACGACGGGAGATGACCATTTTCCAGACTCACCGCGAAGCCCTGGGCTACGTGGATGAGATCGCCGCCAATTACAGCCCTTCCTTCATCAATATCGTCCACCGCATCATGGGACGATTCCTGGACACGATCTTCGAGTCAATGACCTTCAACCCGGAAGCGTTGTCGACCATCAAGCGCAATTCCCGCAAAGGGCCGATCATCTTCATGCCCGCGCACAAAAGCCATATGGATTCCCTCCTGCTGTCCTTTACCTTGTACGACAACCACATGCCCTGCCCCCACATTTTTGCCGGCAAAAACCTGGCGTTCTGGCCCATGGGCCCGCTGTTCCGTCGGGTGGGGGCCTTTTTTGTGCGGCGCAGCTTCAAGGGCGCCGTCTTCTACGCTAAAGTCTTTTCAGCTTACATTTTTCAGGTGCTCAAAGAAGGGCATAACATTGCCGTTTACATCGAAGGCACCCGCAGTCGCAGCGGCAAACTGCTTCAGCCCCGACTGGGCATGCTCTCCATCATGTTGCACGCCTTTTTCGAAGGCGCCTGCACGGACATGGTATTTGTCCCCGTCTTCATCGCCTACGACCGGATTCCGGACGAAGGGTCCTATCTGCATGAAATCAGCGGTGGGAAAAAATCTGCCGAGAGCTTCCGCCAGATGCTTAAGGCCAAGCGCATCCTGAAGGACCGTTACGGAAAAGTTCACCTGAATTTCGGCCGCCCCCTCAGCTTGAACGACATGCTGGCCGAGCGGGGATTGACCGGCGCGGTACTCTCGGCCAAACAGCAGAACACCTTGTGCCGGGACATCGGCGCCCAGATGATGAACGCCATCGACCGACAGACGGTGGTTACCCCCCAATCCCTGGTCGCCGGGGCCATGCTGTCGGGCGGCAGAGAGATCATCTCCCACAAGGAACTGACCTTTCGCATCGAGGCATCCATGAACCAGTTCTATGCCCAAGGGCCCTTCCTGGCGGACACCCTTGCCAACGGGCACGCATCCGCGGTGGAGAATGCCCTTGATCATTATCGGGGACGCAAATTCATCCAATGGGTCGATGCCAAGGCCAAAGATCAAGTCCGCCACAATGCGTGGCGCATCGTTGAAAACCGACGCAATGCCCTGGACTACTACAAGAATATCAGCATCTGTCATTTCGTCCCCCCGGCTTTCACGGCCCTGGCCATATTGGAAAAAGACGCCTTCCAATTTTCGGCGGCAGACCTGCATGTCACCTATCGGCGCCTTCAGGATCTGTTTGGCGAGGAATTCATCCCGGACCCAAACCATCCCCCGGCCTACACGGTCCGCAAAACCGTCAAAGCATTTATCGATAATGCGATTCTGGTTCCCCATCCGGTTATGCCGGATACCTACTACCTCTCCTCGGGGTGTTTGCGCAAGCGGGTTTTCTTTGCCGGGTATGTGGATCCCTGTCGAGATGGG
>JAGTUY010000159.1 GCA_018224455.1 Desulfosarcina sp. | reverse complement strand
CAAAATACCCAGCCACTGAACATGAGCGTCAAAACCATGGACAAAGATTTAAAGCTTGCCTTATTGAGATGGATTGATTCAGAGGTCGGAATAGAAAGCCTTGAGCCAGGTGAATTTCAAAAGACCGTCGACTGGGCCAGAATCATGCCGTTTGTCGTGCTGCACCTGGCCTGCTTAGGTGTTCTGTGGGTCGTCATATCACTTTCCACTTCAGCCGGGGAGAATCGTTTATGCGCATCGCCATCGTCGGCACCGGCATTTCCGGGATGACTTCTGGCTATCTGTTGAGCGAAGATCACGAGGTGACGGCCTATGAGGCCAAAAGCACCATCGGCGGCCATACCGCTACCGTGGATGTCCCGCTAAACGGCCGCAGCTGGCCGGTGGACACCGGCTTCATCGTCTTCAACCACAAAACCTATCCCCACTTCACGCGGCTGATGGATTATCTGGGGGTGAAATCCCAGCCGTCGGTGATGAGCTTCAGCTTCCAGGACCAAAAAAGCGGACTGGTGTTCTGCCCCACCAGCTTCAATTCATTGTTCATTCAGCGCAGGAATCTGTTGCGTCCTGCTTTTCATCGCATGCTGCTCGATGCGCTGCGCTTCCGGCGTGGGGCTCGCAAGCTTCTCGATTCAGGCGATGATCGAACAACCCTGGAGACCTACCTTGCAACCCACCACTACAGCGCTGACTTCATCGTTAACTTTTTGATACCCATGGGTGCGGCTATCTGGTCGGCGGGGCCGGGCGCGTTCAGGCAGTTTCCGGCGCGATATTTTATCGAGTTCTTTGAAAACCACGGCTTTTTGAACATTTCCGATCAGCCTCAATGGCGGGTCATCAAGGGAGGCTCCCGGAATTACATCGGGCCCATCACCCGGCCCTTTGCCGACCGCATCCGCCTGAACAGTCCGGTGTCAGCCGTCACCCGTTCATCGGACACAGTGAGCATAAAGACGGTCGACGGCCGCGTCGACAACTTCGATCACGTGGTGATTGCCGCCCACTCCGATCAGGCCCTGGCTATGCTGGCCGACCCGTCGGATACCGAACGCGCCGTTTTGGGCTGCATCGGCTACCAGGAAAACCAGGTGGTGCTGCACACCGACACATCGGTGCTGCCTCCCAAGCAGCCGGCCTGGGCCAGTTGGAATTACCTGACACCCAAACGGTCGTCGGATCGGGTGGCCTTGACCTACAACATGAACATGCTCCAAAACCTGGATGCCCCGGAGACCTTCTGCGTCTCCCTGAACATCGGCGAGCGCATCGATCCGGCCAAGGTCATCCGCCATTTCGTTTATCACCATCCGATTTACACCCCCGACAGCCTGGCCGCCCGCCGCCGGCACGCTGAGATCAGCGGGGTGAACCGCACATCATTCTGCGGAGCCTATTGGGGATACGGCTTTCACGAAGATGGGGTGAACAGCGCTCTGGCTGTTTGCCGTACTTTCGGAAAGGCTATGCCATGAAAAGTGCCATCTACCGGGGCACCATTCGCCACCGACGCTTCACGCCGGTCGACAACGCCTTTCAGTACCGCATTTTCTTCATGTTTCTGGACCTGGCGGAAATGTCGCGGGTGTTGGCCATTCACCCGTTATGGTCGGCTGACCGGGTGAATCTGGCCTATTTCCGGCGTCGGGACCATTTCGGGGATGCTATGATACCCCTGGACAGGGCGCTGCGGGACCGCGTTGAGGCGAAAACCGGCCAGCGGCCATCCGGCCCAATCCGCATGCTCACCCATCTGCGCTACTTTGGACACTGCTTCAATCCGGTGACCTTCTACTTCCTTTACGATGGCAGCGACAGCCGACTGGAGACCATCGTGGCCGAGATCGCCAACACCCCGTGGGGAGAACGCCACCTGTACGTCCTGGATGATGCCAGCAACCTCCATCCGGATCGCAGGTGGCGCCGGTTCCGCTTCTCGAAGGAATTTCACATTTCGCCCTTTATGCCCATGAACATCGATTACGATTGGCGGTTTTCGGTTCCGGGAGATCGCCTCAACGTGCACCTGATGAATTTCAAAGACGGAGAGCAGGTTTTCGACGCCACCTTGAATCTTTCCCAGAGGCCGATGAACCGGCAAAACCTTACACGGGTGCTGATTCTCTACCCGGCCATGACCGTCAAGGTCGTCGCCATGATCTACTGGCAGGCACTCAAACTGAAGCTCAAACAGACCCCATTTTATGACCATCCCGGTGAGACGATGCCGGTGATCCAATAGAGGAGGTGTCACCATGACCACCACAACCATTGCACCCAAAAACAAAAGCGTATCCGTACCTGGCCCCGTGCGTTCTCTCAATAGCGTCGGACGTCGTCTGGTGCTGGCGATGATGGAAAAGCTCGAGGTTGGTCAGCTGATCGTAAAAGACAGGCGGGAGGTGAAAACCTTCGGCCACAAGACTCCTGAATTCGACCTGTCGGCCACCATCCAGGTCCACCGGGATGATTTTTACCGTTTCTGCGCCTTCGGCGGCAGCATCGGTGCGGGCGAAGCATTCATGCTCGGCTACTGGACGTCCCCCGACCTCACCGCCGTGATGCGCATCATCGTTCGCAATCAGCAGGTGTTCGGGGAGATGGACCAGGGCTGGACCATGCTCTCGCGTCCCGTCAATCTGATCTTCCACCTGATGCGCAGGAATACACCCACCGGCAGCCGTGAAAACATCATGGCCCACTACGACCTGGGAAATGATTTCTACCGACTGTTTCTTGACGAGACCATGACATACTCCAGCGGCATCTTCGAGACATCGCAACGTTCGCTGAAGGCGGCATCGATCGCCAAGTATGACCGTTTGTGCAGGAAATTGGATTTGGGTCCCGACGATCACGTGCTGGAGATCGGTACCGGATGGGGTGGATTTGCCCTTTACGCAGCAGAAAAATATGGTTGTGAGGTCACCACCACCACCATTTCCCAACAGCAGTACGACTTCGCCAAGGCTAAGATCGAAGCGGCAGGATTGTCCCAGCGTATCCGCCTATTGAAATCCGACTACCGTGAACTGACCGGTCAATACGACAAACTGGTCTCCATCGAGATGATCGAAGCCGTGGGCCATCACTACTACGATACGTTTTTCCAAGCCTGCGCCCGATATCTAAAGAATGACGGCCTCATGGCCATCCAGGCCATTACCATCGCCGATCACGCTTTTGAACAGCACAAGAATTCGGTGGATTTCATCAAACGCTACATCTTTCCAGGAAGCTGCATCCCCTCAGTGACGGCACTGCTCGAAGCCATGTCCAGGTCAAGCGATCTGCGGCTGTTTCATATGGAGGACATTACCTCCCATTATGCGACCACGCTGCGGATGTGGCGGGAACGTTTTTTCAACAACCTCGACCAGGTTCGCGAACTGGGCTTCGAAGATGCGTTCATCCGCATGTGGGACTATTATTTGAGTTACTGCGAAGGGGGCTTTTTGGAGCGTTATATCGGCAACGTCCAGATGGTATTTTCCAAACCCCTGGTTCGGCGGCTTCCCCGCATTTGAGAGGATACAATCTTTATGGCAGCCTAAGAATTTTCTTGATTTCTCCTATGGTGGTGTTATTATTGCCTCAATCGAAGGTCCGTTTCAGTTTGGCGGGCCGGTTTCGTTATGAAGGTGTCGGTCATGTTTGTCCAGTGGCACCCTTTATGTATGAAGCAAGAGAATTTTTTTGAAAGGAGGGTGCCAGCATGATCAACGGCGTAGTAAAATGGTTCAACAGCAGTAAAGGCTACGGCTTTATCGAACAGGAAGATGGTCCGGATGTGTTCGTTCACCATTCAGGTATCAACTCAGACGGTTTCAGATCTCTCAACGAAGGCGACCGGGTTACCTTTGAGATCGTTCAAGGTCCCAAAGGGCCGTCCGCATCCAATGTGACGGTTGTCTAAGGTTACAACCTGATCTAAAGTTCATCAAGGGGGTATGCGCGGTTCAATGCGTATGCCCCCTTATGTGTTCATATGAGTGGAACCCGATGGCGAACGCATTCGCCGTCCCCTGCGGCGGGGAGGGTTCAATAAACAATCAACCCGTCCACCAATTCAAAACACTCAGCCGGAACGACAGCAATCGCAGCCGTAAATCCCATCTGCCAACCGCGATACCGATCATCCAAATCCAAGGCCACTGCTCCAGGCAGGGAGCTAAACTTTCGGGTAAAGTCACACTCATTGGGATTCCCATCTATCATCTGGCCAACAGACCTCATCTTATTCAATCCTATCAACAATGACCGTGCCATCCATTCATCACTGGAAACATTCCCATTGTGCATCGATTTGGGTAGATCGATGCACAATGGAATTGGACTGCCGGATTTTCGAAACACTTGGAATAGGTGCCGGTATTCCGGGCTATCGATCTGTGTGTTCAGATTGATGTCATCCAGACCATCTCCAGTCTTCATGTAGACATCAGTAAAACTCAGGATCTCGGGTTCCTTGTAGGCTGTCCCCAGAAATACGATGTCGTTTTGTTGGAGCTTGGAATGAATGTAATCAGAGGGCGGTAATAAACTATCACCGGCGGTGACGGAATTGGCTGGCGGAAAAAGAATTGCAACGGTTGTGAAATTAGCCAAATAAGCCTTAACGAGGGCATCATCTTCTTTAAGTTCCTTAATAGGATGATGGCCTTTAATTTTTCCATTTTCCCTGTTGCAGGGGTTGAGACCATGATTGGTGTTTTGATGAGTCGGTACTTTTTTTCCGCATGTTATTACCTTTGTGAGCTATCTCGATCTATAATTTGGTGCAATTTCTCACCAAAAAAACAAGCCTGTTCATCGTTAATGCGCTTATATCCTTAT
>JAGTUY010000158.1 GCA_018224455.1 Desulfosarcina sp. | reverse complement strand
GAAGTTTTCACACCGCGCCTTTCTGGCCTACGGTCGAATCAAGGCGCATACCCGTCAGCTGATCAAGGATTTTCAGGTGGCGACGCCGTCCATCGATGTGCCTACGAAAAACCTGTCCGGCGGCAACATTCAAAAACTGATTCTCGGCCGTGAGATTGCGGACAAGCCTGACCTGCTGGTGGCTTCCCATCCCACCTACGGCTTGGATGTGGGTGCGACCGAGTATCTGCGCAACCAATTGCTCAGGCGGCGGACAGAAGGCGGCGCAGTCCTTCTGGTGTCCGAAGATCTGGATGAAATCTTCGAGCTGTGCGACCGGATTGCCGTTATTTTTCAAGGGCATTTTATGGGAATTTTGGAAGCGGATGATCCCCGGATCGCCGATATCGGGTTGATGATGGCAGGCACCAGGGATTTAAAGACGGGAGCGGGGGCGGATGCTTCACGTTAACGTCTCGAACCGCGAGCAGATTTCCGCCCTCGGCACCTTTTTGACTCTGGTTCTGGCGTTGGCCGCCGGTATGGTCGCCATCGGGCTGCTCTTTATTATCAGCGGCGTGAACCCTTTTTTTGCGTTCAAGAAAATTTTCAGCGGTTCCTTCGGCAGCCTCTATGGTTTCAAAGAGACCATTACCAAGGCCATTCCTCTCATTCTTATCGGCGGTGGGCTTGCCCTGGTGTTCAAGGCGAAATTCTGGAACATCGGTGCCGAGAGCCAGCTTCTCATGGGAGCCATTTTCGGCACCTGGGTGGGCTTGAACTGGGGGCCGGCACTTCCCGCTCCGGTGATCGTCCCCTTGATGTTTCTGGCCGGGTTTCTCGGCGGCGCGTTCTGGGGGCTGATTCCGGCCATTCTCAAGCTGCGCTATTCGATCAACGAGGTGATCTCCACGTTGATGCTCAACTACATTTGTGCCGAGTTTCTCACACTGCTTATTGTCGGGCCCTGGAAAAGTCCAAAAAAGTTTGGTTTTCCATATACCGACGATCTCCCGGAGTCGGCCATTTTGTCCCTGCTGCCCGGATCACGAATTCACACGGCAACCTTGATTGTGGCGGTGGTCGCCGTCGTGGTGCTGACCATTGTCATCTACAAGACCCGTTTCGGATATGAGGTGCGGGTGATCGGAGAAAATCCGGATGCGGCGAGATACGCGGGCATCGATTTTTCCCGAACGACGATGCTCATCATGGTCATCAGCGGCGGCATGGCCGGGCTGGCCGGTGTGGGAGAGGTGGCGGGAATCCACCATTATTTGAGTTATCCGGACGCCATCTCTTCCGGCTATGGTTTTACGGCGATTATTGTGGCCTGGCTGGCCAAGCTCAATCCGGTTTACGTGATCTTTTCAGGCATCTTTTTTGCCGGTATCCTCGTGGGTGGAGACGCGATTCAGATATCGCTCGGATTGCCGGCGGCGACGGTGGCCGTTTTCAACGGCACCCTGCTGATCTTTCTGATCATGGGCGACTTTTTTACCAAGAACAAGGTTTGCATACAGGTGGGGGAAAGGGCCTAACCCATGGAGGAGATCATCATTTCTGTGGTTCAGCGCACGCTGGTTGCCGGTACCCCCCTGCTGCTCGGCACCGTCGGCGAAATCATCTCTGAGCGATCCGGCATCCTTAATCTGGGCGTGGAAGGCGTGATGGCTGTGGGTGCGGTGACCGCTTTTATCGTCACGCACCATACGGGCAATCCTTGGCTAGGGTTCTGCGCTGCCATTCTTGCAGGCATGTTGATTTCCGTCATCCATGCGTTTGCATCGGTGAGTCTTCAATCCAACCAGGTGGTTTCCGGGCTGGCGCTGACCATGCTCGGCCTGGGGATGGCGGGGTTGCTGGGAAAACCCTATGTGGGAAAGCCGCTGGCCGTTAAAATCAACGCCATGCCCATCCCCTATCTGTCGGACATTCCAATCGTGGGGCCGGTGCTTTTTAATCAGAGCCCGTTCTTTTACCTGGCGATACTCCTGGCCATTGGTGTCTGGTTCATGCTTGATTACACGCTGCTGGGCATTCGCATCCGTTCGGCCGGGGAGAACCCCAAGGCCACCGAAACCCAAGGCGTCAACGTCTCGCTGATCCGCTATCTGTCTGTGATCGCCGGCGGCGGGTTTTCAGCCATGGCCGGCGCTCACCTGTCCACCTCCTACAGCAAATCATGGATCGAGGGGATGACCGCCGGGCGTGGTTGGATCGTCATCGCCCTGACTATTTTTGCCCTGTGGAACCCCATGCGGGCCGTGGTTGGCGCGTTTCTTTTCGGTGGGATTTTCGTCCTGCAGTATATGCTCCAGCCGTTGGGTATTTCTCCCAATTTTCTGGCCATGCTACCCTATCTGGCGACGCTGCTGGTGCTGCTGGTAGGCGGGCTGAGGGACAGCCGTCGCCTCAACGCGCCGGCCATGCTGGCTGAACCTTACCGCCGCGGAGAGCGGTAACGGTTTTTACTGGATGCCATAACTGGCCAACTTGCGCCGCAGCGTATTCAGGCCGATGCCCAGCCGTCTGGCGGTTTTGGACTTGTTTTCTCCTGATTGCGTGTAAGCGTTCAGAATGTGGGCCTTTTCCACCGCCGCAAGCGGTTTAATGCGTGAATCGCCGGCGGTCACATCCTGCGCTTCACACGATTTCAGGGCTGCCGTGATATGCGCGGGCAGGTGGGGTTCCCGGATCGGTTCGCCGCGCGCCAGGTTGACCGCCGACTGGAGAATGGATTTCAACTCCCGGACGTTGCCGGGATAGGGATAGCGCATCAACAGGTCCAGCGCCGTTTTTTCGATAAAGCCCTGTTTATTCACATCGTAATACTTCTCCAGAAATTTACGGGTCAGCAGAAAGATGTCCTCCTGGCGTTCGCGCAACGGGGGCAGGTGGAGCCAGCCGCCGCGGATGCGGTAATACAGATCTTTGCGAAAACGCTTCTGGGCCATCATCTGTTCAAGGTTTTCATTGGTGGCGGCGATAAAACGCAGGTCCACCTTCTGTCGGTCGCTCGATCCGAGTTTGGAAAACTCACCGTCCTGTAAAACCCGCAGCAATTTTCCCTGGAGGGACAGTGGCAGGTCACCGATTTCGTCCAGAAACAGGGTTCCTTTGTTCGTATGTTCCAGGTAGCCGACCCGGCCGTGTTCGGCACCGGTGAACGCCCCCTTGGTATGGCCGAAAAATTCAGCTTCGAATAAGGAACTGGATAGCGAGGACATGTTGATGGGGCTAAATGGATGCTGGGCGCGGGGACTGGCGCCGTGGATGGCGCGAGCCAGAAGCTCCTTGCCGGTGCCGCTTTCACCGGTGATCAGAACGGGAACAAGGCTGGCGGCATGAAGCTCCGCCTCCTTGAGTATCCGCAGGACTTTTTTGGACTGGGTGACAATGGGCCGGAATGGCTCTTCGTTTTCGAGCGTGGGTAAATCATCTCGCTTCTCGAGGTCCAGCAAGTCCAGAAGCCGTTTTCGTTCCAGTGTCCGCTTGATGGCAAGGGAAAGGTCTTCGGTGGCCACCGGCTTGACCAGATAGTCATAAGCGCCCTTGTTCAGACATTCCACCGCGATGCGCGCCTCGTTGATGGCCGTCACCATGATGCACTCCGTGGACGGAGAATTGGCCTTTATTTTTTCCAGCAGGGCCATGCCATCCATCTCCGGCATGGTCATGTCGATGATGGCCAGGTCGAAAGAAAGCCCCTTTTCCACCTCTTCGGCCAGTTTGACTGAATTGTCCTCCAGACGAACCCGTTTAAAGCCGATATCGGACAGCTTTCTTCCCAGAACCTCCAGGTAATCTCGGTCATCATCTACGACAACGACATGACTGTTCATGCAGAATCACCACCTTTTGCATCGTGCCAAAAGGGACTGTTCCATATTGGAACGGAGCCTGTAAAGCACTAATTTTTTACTATTTTAAAACATTTATAGCCCATTATGGCATAGTTGTCTACTATTATTTTGATCCTGAGCCGTTTGGGCGATCTTCCCAGTACCTTTTTAATTTATTGATAATATACATAAAATTTGCTTTGTTAATCGCTGAGCGCGTGTTCTGGCACAAGGTTTGCTGTCCCATAATGGGAGGAAAATGAAACCACTTGGCCGGCATCCAATTCAGGAAATAGCTCTTACGGAAGGCGGTGGCTGCCTTTCGGCACCAGATACCGATTCGACGCGCCTTTTTCATTAACTGTTACCGTATGTTTTCCGCAGCAACCATAAGGGGATTGGCTTATGCATTTAAAAAACAAGTTCGATGTCGGCAAGTTCACCATTCTTGCGGAGATGCAGCCGCCCAAAGGGGTGAATGTTTCAACGATGGTCAACAACGCCCTCCGGGCACAGAACCGGGTGGATGCCTTCCTCGTACCGGAAATGGGCAACGCCGTGATGCGCATGAGCTCGTTGGGCGGGGCCATGATTCTCCAGCAAAAGGGGTTGGAAACCATCATGCAGGTGAATTGCCGGGACCGCAACCGGATCGCCCTTCAAGCGGACCTGCTGGCCGCCTATGGGAGCGGCATTCTCAATGTCATGGGGGTTTCCGGAGAAGATCCCGGCCTGGGTGATCATCATCAGACCAAAGCGGTCAACGATATCGATCTGATGACGCTGTTCAAAGCCATTTCTGCGCTTCAGACCGGCAAGGATCTGGCCGGCAATGAACTGTCCGGTGCTCCCTCGTTTCTGGTCGGGGCCACCGTCAAAGCCCGGGCCACTGGCGACGAGCTTGAAAAAGGGTTGTCCAGGATGGCCGAAAAAACCGCGGCGGGGGTGGATTTTTTCATCGCGCCGCCGGTATTCGATATCGGTGCGATGGCTCCGTTTCTGGAAAAGGTCGACCTGAAAAAAAACCGAATTATTCCCACCGTGATGCTGCTGAAATCCGTGGGAATGGCCCGCTACCTGGACCGTCACCTGAACGTGACCATTTCCCAGGACCTGATTAAGCGGCTTATGCGCGCCCCGGACAAAGCCGTGGAAAGCCTTTCCATCGCCGCGAAAACGATTTCGGCGTTGGAAGCGGCCGGATTTGCCGGCGTCTTGATTTCCGCCATGGGCTGGGAAGACAAGCTGGAGAAGCTTTTGGATATGGTCTGATGGGCAGCCGGACCGATGAAAACCCTTCTATCGCAAACACTTTCATGAGGAACGTGTAATGGCAGAAAAAGAAAATACCCAAGGCAAGGATGTCGTCGGTTCCGTACTCGTGGTCGGCGGCGGCATTGCAGGCATACAGGCGTCCCTGGATCTGGCCGATTCGGGCTATTACGTTCACATGACCGAGACCAAGTCGGCCATCGGCGGGGTGATGGCTCAGCTGGACAAAACCTTTCCGACCAACGACTGCTCCATGTGCGTCATTTCCCCCAAGCTGGTCGAATGCGGACGGCATCTGAACATCGACCTGATGACCTTGACGGAAATCGAATCGGTCACCGGCGAGGTGGGCAATTTCACGGTCAAGCTTCGCCAGAACCCGCGTTACATCGAAATGGACAAATGCACGGCCTGCGGCGAATGTGCCAAGGCCTGCCCCATCGATACCCCCAACCTGTTCGACGAAGGCCTCCGGGACCGTAAAGCGGCATTCAAGCTCTACCCCCAGGGGATGCCCAGTGCCTATGCCATCGAAAAACGCGGCACTGCGCCCTGCAAGGCGACCTGTCCGGCGCATGTGAGCATCCAGGGGTACATTGCCTTGATCAATGACGGCCGCTACAAAGAAGCCCTGAAGCTTTTCAAACAGGACCACCCCTTCCCGGGGATTTGCGGCCGGGTCTGCCACCACCCCTGTGAAAGCGAATGCACCCGCAACGATGTGGATCAGCCGTTGGCCATCCGCGAACTTCACCGCTTTCTGGCCGACTTCGAACGGCAGAGCGGCGAGACCTATATCCCGGAAATTACGGCTGAGCCACGGAATGAGAAGGTGGCCATCATCGGCTCCGGCCCCGCCGGTGTCACGGCGGCCTACTACCTGCTCCAGCAGGGCTACCCGGTGACCATCTTCGAAAAGCAGCCCGAACCGGGCGGCATGATGCGCTACGGCATTCCTGAATACCGTCTGCCGCGGGACCTCCTGGCCGACGAAATCGACGTGGTCCGGCAAATGGGCGCAGAAATCAAGTGCGGGGTGGCCTTCGGTTCGGACATCACCCTGGAAAGCCTGAAAAAAGACGACTATTCCGCCTGCTTCATGGCCATCGGGCTGCATGGCGGCCGCAGCCTGGGTGTGGAGAACGAAGATGCCCAAGGTGTTCTTCAGGGCGTCGATTTTCTGCGTGATGCGTCATTGGGCAAGGACATCGAACTCGGTGAGGATGTCATCGTGGTCGGCGGCGGGAATGTGGCCAT
>JAGTUY010000157.1 GCA_018224455.1 Desulfosarcina sp. | reverse complement strand
GGGTCCGTTCGTCTTTCCCCTGCCCTTCACCCGGCCCCTCGAACCCTTTTCCCATTGGACGTTGAGCGTTGGACGTTCGACGTTGGACGTTCAATCTTTTCTTTGCCCTTCACTTTGCCCCTCGGCCCCTCGCCCTTTTCATGCCGCGATCAACACCAGTGCCACCCCGGCACTGGCCACCCCGAACCACTGCCGCCGGCCCAGTCCTTCCCGTAACACCAGCCAGGCCAGCAACACGGTGGACGCCGGGTAGAGGGACGCCAGAATAGCCGCAATGTCCAGCCGCCCGAGGTGGGCGGCCATCCCGAAAGCGGCGTTGCCTGCGGTATCCAGTATGCCCGCCAGGGCGATAAAGACGAACTGACCCTGGGGGGGCGGTGCCAGTTGACGCGTCACGGCCAGAAGGGTGAACATGAACCCGATGGCCGCTGCCCGGGCCGCCACCAGCGGCCACAGGACGGAATGGCTGCTGGCTTGATCCATGAAAATGAAGAACAGGCCGAACCCCAAACCGGCTAAAATCGAGAGTCGCAGTTCGCCGGGTTCGATTTTTGATTTGTCCCCCGGAGAAGAAAGAAACCAAACGGCTGCTATGGCGATTCCGAACCCGATCGTGCGCAGCCAGCCGGGAAACCCCTCCACTAAAAATGAAAAGGTCATGGGAACCAGGGCCGTCACTACCGCAGACAGCGGTGCGACGAGCCCCATCCGTCCCTGGGCCAGACCCTTGTAGAGTCCGATCAGGCCTAATACGCCGAAGATTCCAGCCAATCCGCCGAACAACAGATGCCTGACCGGTGGCATGCTGCGGGCAAACGCTGCCGCCAGACAGACCAGAAGGGTGCCGCCGATCAGCTGGGAGAAGAGGATCACGGTGAGCGCGTTCCCCCGCCGGGAGGCAAAGCCGCCGGCAAAGTCGCCCGCCCCCCAGACCAGGGCGCTGCAAAGGCCGCAGACCACGGCCAAGGTTTCTGGATTGATCATATCAGCCCCTTCCCGTCTCTATTTGCCGGCATAGCTTGCCAGCCCGGCAATTTTTTCCCGAACAAACGATTGCTTCTACCCAGAATTGTCCCTTCCGGCGCTGTTTTCGAGTGCCCTGCCTCTTGGCACAAAAACTGCTTTGAAAAAAGAAAAAAATTAAGACCAAGCGAATAAGGAAAAAGCCAAATCGAACGTCACCATTCGCTTATAATCCATAACGGACGCGAACACCACCCGCAGGAGGGTTCATAACGTGGTAAGAAACTGCCTTTTATCCATTGGAATCGTCTTTTTCTTCCTGTTTGCCCGCCATGTCATGGGCGACATCCCGGTTTGGGTCAACTTCAGAAGCGGGGCATTGGTTTTCATCGGCACGATCGTTGGCGGCTTGCTGGCATTTCCCGTCCATACCCTGCGCGGCTTTTTCACCAGTCTGGTCGACAGCCTGAAACCCAAATCGAAAACCGTAGAAGACCTGATCCGTCAAATTATCGTATTGGCCCGCCTGCAGCGGGTTGCCGGTCTGGGCGAGATGAACCGCAAAATCAATGCCGTGCCGAACCCGGTGCTGCGCCGTGGTTTTCAAATGATTCTTGATAATTTCGACCCTCCACGAGTCGAGATGATGTTGGGAAAGGAGATCAATCTGTATCTGGACCAATTGAAGACGCAGCTCAATGTGATCAACAGGCTCGCCAGGCTCGCACCGGTGTTCGGCTTTGTGGGTACGATCATCGGTCTGATCAATGTGTTGAACCACATCGGCAGTTCCGCACAAATCGGACAAGGCATGGCGACGGCCCTGCTAACCACCTTTTACGGCCTGCTTTTTGCCAACTTCCTCTTTCTTCCGATCGCCGGCAAGTTTGCCGAGCACATCAGGCGCGAGGCCCTGATGCTCAATGTGGTTTTCGACGGCGTCATGGGTGTGTGCGATCAACGACCGCCGCTGGAAATTGCCCACGGTCTGAGGTCCTATGCAGAAGTTGACTTCTCAACGCCGCCGCCGATGCCGCTTCGAAAGGGTCATCGATGGAATCTGTGGGGCGGCTCGGCCAAACAACAGGAACCGGCGAGGTAGTGTGCGTCCAGAAGCGAGGGATTTGGGTCGAGATCAAGGCGTGCGAAAAATTTTACCGGAGGCATATAGTTGATATTCCGAGGATAAAATTTTTCGCATAACGCAGATATCGGGCAAAATAACCGTTTATAGATGGACACGAGGTAGCAGATGGTCGACAATGCCGGTCAGTCAGCGCAATGGCGGTTCAAGCCGAACGCGGACAAGGGTTTCGCGGCCCGCTTTGCCTTGGCAGAAGAGGCAAAATCTGCTGAAGAGGACGCGTTTTTGTGGAGTATGGCCGACCTGATGACCCTCCTGCTTGTTTTTTTTGTTTTGCTTTACGCCAATGCGATCCATCGGCCGGAAACCGCCGTTCTGGAAGCCGAGCAGGCCGGCGCGGCCGTCACTTCATCAGCGGAAGCCCGGTCGGACTTTTCCACGAAAACCCCTCCCACGGAACCGCACCAGCGAGCGCATTCCCCGTTGCCTGCGGCGGGGTCGGCGAGCGAACCGCAAATCGATTATCATCCATTACGGTGCAGCGCAGCACTGCCGTTACAGGCAGAACATTCTCCGCGGCTTGCCGCAGAGAGGGTTGAATCCACACCGACGGAACCGACGGATGAGACCGTGGCCCCGAGTCCGGAGCCGCCGGCAGCGAACCTTCGATCCCAGGCGGAGGGTCCTGTCGAGCCGTTGAACCCGGCAATGATCGACGGCCTGAAAGACAGCTTCAGCAATGATTTTTACGTCCGCTGGGACGAGAGACGACCCGTATTTGTTCTGGGGGAGCGCATTACGTTCAATATCGGCGAGGCGATGCTGTTGGCCGATTCTCAATCGGCATTGCAACGGATTGCCGATTTGATCGCCCCGCAGCGGCATTACCAGATCATCGTGTCAGGCCATACCGATGACATTGCCATCCATACGCAGAAATTTCCATCCAATTGGGAGCTGTCTGCAGCCAGAGCCGCCAGTGTCGCCAAATTTCTGGCGTCCCACGGGATTGCCCCACAGCGGTTGATCATTCAGGGGAAATCGGAATTTCACCCGCTGGCGGCCAATACGTCAGACGAGAATCGACGGACGAACCGCCGGGTTGAAATCTCCTTGATCAAGGGCGAGGGGGCAGCGGATTATTTTTAGAACAAGTTTCATTGCAAACGCAAGGAATCATATGCTAAAAAACTGAAGCAACCTTTTGAAAAAAGGCCCCGTCGCCATGCCTGTGGTACAGATCGCCTCTGAATACTGGCTATTGCTGGTTCCTGTGATCCTTCATGTTGTGGGCATCCTGTTCATTTTTGACGTCGTCATGAACGGCCGGACGAGCCAGGGTACCATCGCCTGGGTGATGGCCCTGTTTTTCTTTCCCTACCTGTCTGTTTTTCTTTACCTCATGTTCGGGGCGCGACGCATCCAGAGCTATGCGGACGCCCACCAGTCCGGCAGCACGGCCATCCACCACCTGGGAAGGGATCTGCGGCTGGATCAGCAGGTCGGCTGCCTGATGGTTCGCGATCCGCCCAAAATCGATGTTCTCAGCGATATTTACCAGCTGCCGATCATGGCCGGCAACCGCTGCTCCCTGCTGATCAACGGGGAGGCCACCTTCGATTCCATCCTGGAAGGGATCCGATCCGCCCGCCGCCACGTGCTGATTCAGTTTTTTATCGTGCGCAACGGCGATCTGGCCGATCGGTTCAAAGCGGCGATGATTGACAGGGTAAAGGCCGGTGTGCGGGTCTATTTTCTCCTGGATCAGATCGGCTGCGTGGGACTTTCCCGATCCTACACTGATGGATTGCGGGCTGCCGGGGTCAACGTCGGCACCTTCCGCATGGGCAGTGGATGGCTCAACCGGTTCCGGATCAATTTCCGCAATCACCGCAAAATCGTGGTCGTGGATGGCGAAAAGAGCTGGGTGGGCGGCCACAATCTGGGTGATGAATACCTGGGCCGGGGCCGGCGTTTCGATGTCT
>JAGTUY010000156.1 GCA_018224455.1 Desulfosarcina sp. | reverse complement strand
GCCCTGGTGATTTGTGATGTGCTTGTCAGCCGCCTGAAAAATCCCAAGCAGGAGTTTCTATCATTCGTGCGAAGAGTTTCCGGAAATCAGAATATCGATTACTGTCCACGGGTTGCCGAGTCTGAAAAAATGACCGGTTTTAAAAACGCGGCCCTCATCAACCTAATGAAATCATATGGCAATATAAAAAACGACATCGAGATCGTTTTGGACTTTTATTTCAACTTGTGCTCAATTGAGATGACCTGCAAGGAATTGGCCCAGGAATTCTTATATCTCGCTGCAAACGGTGTCCACCCAATAACCCACGTAAGGGTCGTCGATGCCAGCAAATCAAAGCGGATTAATGCAATCATGCAGCTTTGCGGGTTCTACGATGAAGCCGGAGAGTTCTCCTTCAAGGTCGGATTGCCCGGAAAAAGCGGCGTCGGCGGTGGTATACTGGCGATCCACCCCGGGAAATACAGCATTGCCGTCTGGGGCCCTAAACTAAATCCCAAAGGAAACTCCTACAAAGGAATGAGAATCCTCGAATTTTTAACGACAAGAACCCAGTCGTCTATCTTTTGATGGAATCGGCGTTGGAATGTTTTAACCACTAAAGGGAAGGAGGGTTTATCATGGGAAATGAATCGCCCGTCGGTAATCCAGGGGTTGTTGGCTTAGCGGGTTTTGGTATCACGACAATGTTGCTTCAGTTTCACAATGTCGGCTGGTGCGATGTTGGCCCTGTCGTTTCAATGGCCTTTGTTTTTGGAGGGCTGGCACAAATGATTGCAGGCTATCAGGAGTTTAAGTGTGGCAATAACTTTGGCTACAGTGCTTTTGTATCCTACGGCGCGTTCTGGATTGCATTGGGTATTATCTTCCTGCTTAACCATTTCAACATCTATCATTCAAGCACTACCGATGTCGGATGGTTTTTGGTCGTGTGGACAATCTACACGGCAATCATGTGGATTCCGGCAATGCGCATTCATGGTGCCATGGCGGTTACGTTTACCTTGCTCCTGATTGGGTTCATTCTTTTGGACCTGGCGCATTTCGGTTTTCCGGGATTAACCAAAGTGGCTGGTTATGAACTGATGCTATGTGCGTTGTCGGCATTATATATGATGGCACATGTCATCTATGCACAGGTTTTCGGCCGTGATGTATTACCAGTCGGCCAACCTTGGCTTAAACCGAAAGACTAACAATTGATGCAAACGCGGCGTAAACCATACTCAACCCTGGACGAACCCAAATGATTGCGGAGGATACCATGAATAAATATTTTATCGTCGCATTTAGCCTGGCTGTAGGTTGGCTTGCAGTCAACGCATGGGCAGAAGAATCGGCAACCAAAGATGAATGTGTGATAAAATGCCATGAAGCGGCGGCCTTGATCAATTCCAAGGGGTTTGAAGCCGCTATCGAAGAAATTTCCAACGCCAAAGGTTCTTTTGTTTGGAAAGATTCATATGTTTTCCTGATGAACCTGGATGGCAAAATGCTGGCACACCCTTTTCAGCCAGAACTTACGCAACAAGACCATGTCCTGCTGATTACCGACCCCACGGACAAGGCGCTGTTTGTGCATTTTGTTAACCTTGCCCGCAAAGTGGGGCAAGGATGGGTTGAATATATGTGGCCCAAACCCGGAAAGAATACGCCTTCTAAAAAACTGACCTATATTTATCGGGTACCGGGTCAAGATGTATTTGTGGGGGCAGGTGTATATGTGGGCGGTATGATTTACTAAAAGGATCGGTCTTTAAATCGATAAAAACAGAAAAAGGATTCACACCTATGCGCTTGATTATCCTCTTGCTGATCAGCATTTCAAGCGCAGTACCGGTTTCAGCCGGAGGCTTTCTAATCGAGGGCACGAAGGGCAGCGAACTTTTGGCCGCGCGGGTTGCTACTTTCGATGAGCCCTGGGCCATGGCTTTCCTGCCCGATGGCACGCTTTTGGTGACCGAAAAAAAAGGGGCGTTGTGGCATGTTACCAACGACGGATTGAAAACAAAAGTGCAGGGCTTGTGGAAAGTCGCCTATGGCGGTCAAGGCGGCTTGGGTGATGTGGTGCCGCATCCTTATTTCAAACGCAATTCCTGGGTCTATTTGTCCTATGCCGAACGCGCGGATGATAACGCCACAATCGGTGCGGTGGTGGTCCGCGCCAAGCTCGATCTAAAAAACAGCCCGCTCAAGCTCGCGTCGGTGGAAAAACTGTGGGTTCAGGAACCAAAAGTGACTGGAAAAGGTCATTACAGCCATCGCATCGCGTTCGGCCCCGACGGTAAAATGTTCATCACGTCCGGAGACCGCCAGAAATTTACACCCGCCCAAAGTTTTGACGGCCATCTTGGCAAGGTGCTGCGCTTGAACGACGATGGAACGGTGCCCAATGACAATCCGTGGCAGACTCGGGGTGAGATTGCCAAGCAATTCTGGACCGTCGGTCACCGCAACATGCTGGGCATCGATTTTGATGCCGACGGACGTTTGTGGGTCCATGAGATGGGTCCGCGTCACGGCGATGAGTTGAATCTGATCATTGCTGGTAAAAATTATGGCTGGCCGATCGTATCGAACGGCGACCACTACTCGGGTATGCCGATCCCCGACCATGACACCCGTCCTGAATTCGAAGCCCCTCGGACGTTTTGGGTGCCCTCCATTGCACCGTCCGGTCTTGTTATTTATGATAGTGACCTGTTTGCCGATTGGAGAGGCAGTGCGATTATCGGTGGACTTGTATCAAGAGCCCTGATTCTTGTTGATTTGAAAGGGGACACTGCCGAAGAAGCCGAACGCTTTAAATGGGGGAAGCGAATACGCGAGGTCGAACAGGGACCCGAAGGGGCGTTGTACGTGCTCGAAGACAAATCCGGTGGTCGTCTTCTAAGGTTGACACCCAGCCGTTAAAAACCATTACGTCGGGACGGTGCACGGCCATAGCATTAAATTTAGGTGGGGCAATGGGTCTCTGGAAAAATGATCCTATCTATACCAGCGGTCACAGGTTTACCGTGATTCAGGGCACGTTGGGGATACATCAGGTTTAAATAGCACGCAGCTATGATGGAATGATTTTCGATAGCTGGACCAGTAAAACCCGCTTCATGTCAACCTGCAATGGGCGACTTCTGAATTCACTGCATTGAGCGAAAAAAACCTACCAGACTTTGGACCAGTTCAGCCATGTAGGAAAAGTCCAGGGTTTGCATGGTGTCGGATGGCAGATGATAATGTGGATTGCGGTAAAACGCCGAATCTGTCAGCATAACCGCACGGTAGCCCTTGCTCCAAAACGATGCGTGGTCACTGAGACGGACCGCTGGCATGATCCAACCGTTCAACGGGACGGTCAAGCTAACCACTGGCAGATTTGGATTATGTTGGAAACTTTTGCGCAGCCTTCGAGTCAACCCTAAGGAATTTACATTGCCCACAATTCCAATGAAAGTGCCCTCCTTGGGATACCCTAAAAACTGCAAGGGAAAGGGGTAGTGCTGGCAGTCGGGTTCGAAGCAGGTATAGCCTACCATTTCCAGACAGATCATGCCATCAATGGACACAGATTCCTTTTTAGCCCTATCCGCGTATACGCGACTGCCCATATAAGGAGTACCGAAGACCGGCGGTTCCTCCAAGGTAAAGGCGACAAAAGTGATATCCAGAGAGCCTCCGTCCCCAGCGACACCAGCCTGCATAATCCGCGCGGTTTCTAGCAGCACCGCAACCGCACTGGCATTATCATCCGCCCCAACCGTGCCGGCCACAGAATCATAATGAGCTCCTAAAACATAATGCGCTGCGGGATTGCCCGATTGCTGAAGCATTGCCACCACATTGCTGACCTGCATATCCTTGTAACGGTACGGCTGCTGTTGTACCGCAAGGCCGAAATCTTCAAGCTGATCCTGGATGTATGCCGCTGTTTTCTCCAGATTATCCGGTCTTTTCACACTGCGCTCACCAATAATATGGGTCAACATCGTCAAATGGTCACGCAGTTGTTTTATTGTCATCTGCTTGTTCAGCACCATGTTTTCCTCGCCAAGGGCTATATTGTCCAAACCGCTGTACAGTGTCCAAAACAAGAACAGTGCGGCCCATAAGCTCAACTTCAAAATTTGCCTTTGCCACATTTTGCTCCTTTGAATCTTTCTTGAGTTTAGCACGTCCTACAATTTTTACTACAGTGGTAGCAAGGAGTTACCCACTTGCTAATTTCATAAACCTTCATCTCACTTCAGCCCTGCCGCGAGGAGGGCGTCCGCAAAGCGGGTCACCTTATCCGTTTCACCCATCAGCCTGTCATAGCTGTCATTGTCTATGCTGGTGATTTTATTGAGATGATCTTAGTAGTTGGATATTATATAAATTTTATCGATACGCGTTGGTGATCACCAGCGTACCATGGGAACGGTGGTCAGTGCAAGATTTGGCCTGTTGTGATGAAAATAAGCGATAACCAATGAGGTAAAACCACCAGTCTCAAAGCCGGTTTCCGGGAGAATGCCCCAAACTTCATTGCCTAAATAATTGGGTTGATATTTAAAGGCAAGCGACGATAAGACGATTATCAACAACGAAAGGGGGCCCACATGATCATACTGTTACTATTGCTGGGTAGTGCCGGACTGTTGCTGCTGCTGTTGATCGTTTTATACAACCGGCTGGTTCGTCTTCGCAATATGGTCCGCGAGGGCTGGAGCGGCATCGACGTGCAGCTGAAGCGGCGCGCCAATCTGATCCCCAACCTGGTTGAAACCGTCAGAGGGTACATGGGCCATGAGCGCGACCTTTTAGAAAAAGTGACTCAGTTGCGTTCACAGAGCTTGCAAACCGGCGACCTTGGGGAAAAGCAGCGGGTGGAAAGCGCGCTGACCGGCGGACTGGCCCGTTTGTTTGCCGTGGCCGAGGGCTACCCGGAACTCAAGGCCAACCAGAATTTCCAGGATCTTCAACTCCAACTATCTGAAATCGAAGACCAGATCCAGCTGGCTCGGCGCTACTACAACGGCACCGTCCGTAACCTGAACATCGCCATCGAGTCCTTCCCCGGCAACCTGGTGGCCGGATGGTTCGCCTTCCAGACCGCCGAATTTTTCGAAATCGAGGACCCGGGGGATCGGGCGGTGCCGAAAGTGGGGTTTTGATGACTCCACGAAAAACCATCCTCCTGCTCACCTTCCTGAGTGTTTTTCTCACACCCATCGGCATTCACGCCCAGCAGGAGCGCATCCTCTCCTTCGACAGCCGTATCGACGTCATGACCGACGGCGATGTGGTGGTTACCGAAACCATCCGCGTCGTCGCTGCCGGCAAGAAGATCCGGCGGGGCATCTACCGGGATTTTCCCACCCGCTACCGCAACAGCCGCGGCGGCCAGGTAACCGTTCGCTTCGAGGTCTTGGAGGTGCTTCGTGACAACCGGTCCGAAGCCTATCACACCGAACAGCAGTCCAACGGCATCCGGGTATACATGGGCAACAAGGACGTCTTTCTGCAGCCTGGAGAATATACCTATACATTCGTCTATCGTACCGACCGACAGATCGGGTTTTTCGACGAATATGACGAACTGTACTGGAATGTCACCGGCAACGGATGGGATTTTGTCATCGAACAAGCAAGGGCGGTGGTTCAGCTGCCGCGGGGGGCTGAGGTGATCCAGCATGCAGCTTACACCGGTCCGATCGGAGCGGATGGTCAGAATTACGCGATTGACGAAACCGCCGGTGATTTTGGATTCACCACGACCCGCGCACTGGCCCCCCGTGAGGGCTTGACCATTGCGGTAGCCTGGCCCAAAGGCATCGTGAAGGAGCCGGCCGCGGCCGGGAAGATCGGGTACCTGCTTGGCGACAATCGCGGGCTGGTAGTGGCTTTATGCGGCCTGATCGTTCTTCTCGGGTACTACCTGCTGGCCTGGTGGAAGGTGGGGCGGGATCCGAGTGGAGGCGCCATCATTCCCCGTTACGCCCAGCCAAAAGGCGTTTCCCCGGCAGGCATGCGGTTTGTGCAGAAGATGGGGTTTGACAAGAAGGCCCTGGCCGTGGCCGTGGTCAGCATGGCGGTGAAGGGTTTTTTAACCATTGCCGAGGACAGCGAGGGTGATTATTCCCTGGAAAACACCGGCAGCCATTCATCTTCTCTTTCTCCGGGAGAAGCCAAGGTGGCACGTCACCTGTTTCCGCCGGGAAAACGATCGATCACCTTGAAAAAGAGGTCACACAACCGGGTGGGCGCTGCGGTTAAAGCCCTGCGCACCAGCCTGAGCGGCGAATATGAAAAGGCCTACTTTCTGCGCAACACGCGTCATTTCATTCCCGGAATCGCCATCTCGGTGCTGACGCTGGGAGGGATTGTTCTGACCGCTTCCCTGGCTCCCGTGGCCCTGTTCATGATGGTCTGGCTGTCCGGCTGGAGCGCCGGCGTGTATGTCCTCCTCACCACGGTCGTCGCTGCCTGGCGCAGCCGCAAGGTGGCCGGGGCGATGACCATCACCCTGTTCGCCGTTCCCTTTGTGGGCGGTGAAATCTTCGGCATCGGCGTGCTCGCCTCGGCCATCGGCTTGCCGAGCCTGGTCCTGTTCTTGGGCATTGTGGCCGCCAACATCGTTTTCTATCACCTGCTTAAGGCGCCGACCCTGGCCGGCAGGCGGTTGATGGACGAGATCGAGGGCTTGAAGCTGTATATGCGCGTGGCGGAAAAGGAGCGCTTGAACCTGCTCAACCCGCCGGACCGGACCCCCGAACACTTCGAAGCCTTGTTGCCGCACGCCATGGCTCTGGATGTGGAGAACGACTGGAGCGAGCAGTTCGCCGATGTCCTGGCCAGGGCGGCTGTCGATCCCGCATCCGGCCGCCATCACACGCCGTCCTGGTACAGCGGTCGCACGCCTTTCAGCGGCCTGGCCGCCGGCCTGGGCGGATCATTTGCCGGCGCGGTCTCGGCGTCGTCCAGCGCACCGGGGTCGTCGTCGGGCAGCGGCGGCGGCGGATCGTCTGGTGGGGGCGGTGGCGGCGGCGGGGGCGGGGGGTGGTAGGCATGCTAGTCGATGGTT
>JAGTUY010000155.1 GCA_018224455.1 Desulfosarcina sp. | reverse complement strand
TCCTCAAACGCCTTTTTCAGCTATGCGGCGTCGAGACGATTCCTGAAGGCGTCATGCCCATGATCATCCACTGGGCCGGCAACAGCTCCGTGGCCACCGTCCCTACCCTGTTGGACCTGCTCCTGAAAGATAAGCTGGAGGGCCATCGACTGGACTCAGGCGATGTGGCCGTCTTCGTTTCCGTGGGTGCCGGGATGAACATCAACGCCATGGTTTACCGCATGCCGTGAACCTCACTTTTTGATCTGAGACATCACCTGGGGGATAATCCTGTCCAGCAGATCATTGTATTTGTCGGTGCCCAACCGGGCCACGACAGCGGCTTTGATCTTCATGACCCGGTCGGTGGGAGCGGCACCGATGGTTGACCGGGACGGGGCGGGTGGCGCCGATGATGCAGCGGTGGGGGTCAACCCTGCACCGCCGGCGGCGGGCGGCTTCGTTGTCCCGGTGGCAGCGTCCATGCGGGCCCGGCCCAGCCCGTTCTGTCGGCCATCGGTGGCCGGCTCCACCGGCTTCAGGTGCATACCCAGTGCAGTGGCTTTTTCACGGGCCACGTCGGTCAGCACCACGTCATCGTGGGTTTCAATCTCGACCACGCCGGCCGCATGCATATCTTCTATGTCCCGCACGGTGTAGAATTGTTTCATGCTTTGCTCCCTGTAGAACCGCCGTCAATTTGGCTTTCCCACCGAATAACGACGCCGCCTGCCTATCCTTTTCGTCCCTGAATACCTTCAATGGCCGCAATGGCCGCCATTTTGGCGGTGACCATCTCCGATTCGGTACCGCACATCCACATGCGGCCAAAACGGCCGACCGATGAGATGTGAATCAATTTAATGTTGGCCCGCTTCTCCGCTTCGTTGGCGGCGATGTTGATATAGGCGGCCGGGGCCACCTCGAGCACCAACAGGGTCTCACCGGCCACGAGCATGCTGCCTCGTCGGAAGCGGTTGAGCAGTTGCGCCTGGTAGGGATCCACGTTGGTGATGAGCTGAACCGACGCCACAAACGGTTTTACCCGTCCGGTTTCTTCCAGGCCCAGCCGATCCAGCACCATGGCGCCGGCCTCGATCACGGCCTGCTGGGAGTGGGAGTGGATTTCGAACATACCGAATTCCCGCTCCACGACCTGGGCGCCGGGACGGGCTTCGGTCGCCTTTACAGCGATGTCCACCAGACGAAAGACCTCGTTGCCGGGGGCCACTTCAATATACAAAGAGGCCATGCCTTCCACCATCAAGTCACCCTGGGTGACGGTGCCCACAAAGGAGGCGTATTGGGGTTGGGTTCGGTCCAGGTAGCAATAGACGCGCAATTGAAATTCATCGGCCATAATCAACCTCTTCTTATTCTCATAAATTATACATCGCCGTGCCGAGTGGCGTCACAAACAGAGGGAAGCCGGGGATGACCGTCCGGATACCGGTCACTTCTTCGACCACCTTGTCGATGCCGGGAAAACAGGCGGTGCCGCCAACCAGATAAATGGCCTCCACCGCATGCGCCGCCACGTGCCGGGCCACGATGGTCCCGACCTTCTCCATGACCGGCCTCACAATCGGAAAGAGCCGCTGGTAATGATCGGCCATTTTCTTAATTTTCTCCGCTTCGTCAAATTCAATTCCAAGGGCTCCCGCAACCACCAGGGAAAAGTGCGTGCCGCCGGTCGGTTCATCGGCCGTGTAAGCGACCTGGCCTTCCCGGAAGATGGCAATGCCTGTGGTTCCGCCGCCGACATCGACCACCGCTCCGTTTTTTACCTGCAGCACGGCATTGGCTGCAGTGGGTTGGTCAATGGTCTGCTCGCACTCAAAACCGGCCGCCCGGACAATATGCTGGGTGGCCCTGACCTCGTTGGGCGACACCCCAGGCGGAAAGGTGGTCGCCGCCGAGGTCAGATCGAAGCCAATCCGCTTTTCGACGTTACCCTTTAATTCTTGAAGCAGGCTGATCGCGCCGTGATAATCGACCACCAGCCCATCGCGGACAATTTGAGCAAAGCGATACTCACCTGCCAGCGGCTGAAGGTGCTCATCGAGAACGACCAGCACCGTGTATGCCGTGCCCAGGTCAACACCGACGTGGACCCGGGGTGCCGTTCCGTCGTCTCTGAACAGGGCGTTTTCGGTATTGCTCGAATGGCCCGGAGAATCCTTGTCCGTCGGGCGGGCAACCTGCATGGCGCCAGTCGCGCTATGCGTGGGATCACTCGCCGGTTGAACGGGTTCTCCTTGCATCACCGCATTGGCGTTGGCTAAAAATCTGTCGAGTGCTGGGTTCACGCCAGTTGCTCCCAAGCGCCTGCATCCGTGACGAATTGAACCATAACGGTTTCCCCTCTTGCCTTTTCCGGCGATGGCTAAGCCTTTCTGCCGAAACCGCCCTTGGTTTCCTTGGGCAGGATGATCTCCACATCGCTGTGAGGACGGGGGATCACGTGCACTGAAACCAGTTCGCCGACACGTTTGGCCGCCGCCGCGCCGGCGTCGGTGGCTGCCTTTACGGCCCCCACATCGCCGCGCACCATGACGGTGACATATCCGCCGCCGATGTACTCGCTGCCGATGAGATGAACGTTTGCGGCCTTGACCATGGCGTCTGCCGCCTCGATGGCGCCGACCAGACCCTTGCTTTCAACCATCCCCAGAGCAATCATTTGAATGTCAACCATCGTGAGC
>JAGTUY010000154.1 GCA_018224455.1 Desulfosarcina sp. | reverse complement strand
ATGATCTGCCGGGCGGCTCGCATCCAGATATCATTGGTCTTGGAAGCGTAGATGTTCTTTTTTCGAACCTCCTGAAGCCAGATCCGGTTCGCATTGACCATAAAGACCGGCACAAGCATTTCGGCTATCAGAAACAACCCGGCACCAAAAAAAACGCCGATGACCATGGTTGGTTTGAGCAGCCGGTTCTTGCCGATGCCGCAGCTTCTGAGGGCGATGACTTCATTGTTTTTGTTCATCAACCCCAATGCCACCAGAATCGACAACAAAAAGCCCACCGGTGCGATCTGAACAAAGATATAGGGCAGTTTGTACAGCAGATAGACGACACAACGGATAGCCGGGACACCCGCCTCCATGAAATTATCAATTTTTTCTATAAAATCGACCGCCACATAAATACTGAGCACTGCAGCCAGCACAATCAAAAAGCTGGCCAGTATCTCCCTGGTGACGTAGCGGTAGAGAATCGTCATTTTCTTTCGACCCGTTTCATGATCGCACGCACAATCCGTCTCAACCCAATCAAGGTGATCGCTTTTTCTTTCGCCGACAGAACCAGCAGATAAATGCCGAATCCCCCGAGGATCACATTCGGCATCCACATGCCGACCACTGGTGGGTAGGTGCCATTTTCTCCAAACGCCTTCCCCACGGAAAGGAGAATATAGTACAGCAGAAAAAAGAGAAGGCCCAGCCCGATCCCGAATGCTTTTTTCGAATTGCGGGCCTGAATGCCCAAGGGCATGGCCAGCAGTCCCATGGCCAGACAGGCCACGGGAATCGAAAATTTCTTGTGATAGTTCAGCAGGGCGCCCAGGTATTTGGCTTTGTCGGCCCTGACCCGTTTCAAATAGTCCCTGAGATGGGGCAGGGTCATTTCATCCGGATCTTGATTGGCGCTACCCGGCGTCGAAAAGACATCTTTTAGGTCCAACCGGATGTCGTATGTTTCAAAATTGATCGTGTGAGAAGATCGGTCGCGCATGTCCACCTGGCTGATCGTTCCGTCGTACAGCCGCAGATAATAGACCATTTCCTGGGGCTCGTTAAAAAGCCTTCCTCTTCGCGCAACGACCGTATTGTTGCCCCCTGCAGTCCGGCCGTCTTCAATGAGAACATTATGCAGCTCACCGCTTTGCGGATCGATTTTATTGACGTAAAGCATGATCTGTTCGAAGTTGTCGTTAAACGTCCGCTCTTTCAAACTGACGTTCAGGTTGGCCGCGGCCACATCATAAAGCAACGTTTTGAAACGTTCAGCGCCCGACGGCACGCCGAAGATGGTCATGTATCCGGTGATCAGGGTTCCCGACAGACTGAAGATCAGCACCGGCGTCAACAAACGGTAGATACTCACCCCTCCGGCTTTGAGCGCCATAATTTCATTGTCGCTGGACATCCTCAACAGCGCCATCAAGACCGCCATCATCGTGGACATGGGGATGATATACTGAAGAAAATAGGGCATGGTATAGGCCATCAGCAGAAATACCGGCACAACACCGACCTTGTGATTGACAATCATGTCCGTGATATCGAGAATCTGTTTCATCAGAAAGATAAAGGAGAAAAAGGCCAGATTGATAAAAAACGGCGGCAGCATCTCCAGAAACAAATACCGATTGAGGATGGAAAATGGATTGATCATCAGATATTTTCGCGGGGAGACGAAATCCCATTTTTCTCATGCAGGACAGCGTCATCTTCAGGAGTTTCATTCGACGCTACGTCTTCTTCATCCGAAGGGCCGCCAACTTCCAGTTCGTCGCCGTTGTCTTCCATGGGAATTCTCCTTTACCTCAGCGTTTGCCGAAAATGGAGCCCAACACGCCGCGGATGATCTGCCTGCCGATTGAGCTGCCGATCGAGCGTGCGGCACTTTTGATCATGGCCTCTCCTGCCGTCTGGCGCTGGCGGCCGCCGGCGGTCTGTCGCCGCTGGGCCTGGCGTTGATTTTTCTCCGCTTCCAGTTCCTTCAGCCGCTGCGTTTCGGCCGTCCGGGCAGTTTCAGCACGCTGCTTGAGCATTTCGTAAGCAGACTGCCTGTCCACGGAAGCATCATAGCGTCCACGGAGCGGGGCGCGCTGCATGACGGCCGTTCGCTCGTCATTCGAAATCGGACCGATGCGCCCCTCCGGAGGCGCAATCAGGGTTTGCTGCACCGGCTGGGGGCTGCCGTCGTCGCCCATCACGGACACCAGGGCTTCACCGATGCCCAGGGTGGTGACCTTGTCGGCCGTCTCAAATAGCGGATTGGGCACGAACGATGCGGCTACGGCCCGAATGCTTTTTTGATCCTTGGGCGTAAATGCCCTCAGGGCATGCTGAACCTTAAGCCCCAGTTGGCCCAATACATTATCCGGAAGATCCATGGGGTTCTGGGTGACGAAATAGACCCCGACGCCCTTGGACCGGATCAACCGGACCACCTGTTCGATTTTGTCCAGCAGCGGTTTCGGCGCTCCTGAAAATAGCAGGTGTGCCTCGTCAAAAAAGAGTACCAGCTTCGGGGCCGGCATATCACCCACTTCGGGCAATTGCTCAAACAGTTCCGACAGCAGCCAGAGCAAAAAGGCCGCATAGAGACGCGGTGCATGGTGGATCAACCGGCCGGCATCGAAGAGGCTCACGACCCCGCGCCCGGAAAAGTCCGTGTGCATCAGATCGGTCAATTGCAGGGCCGGCTCGCCGAAAAAGCGCTCGGCCCCCTGCTCTTCCAGCACCAGCAGCCGCCGCTGAATGGCCCCCAGACTGGCGCCGGTGATATTGCCGTATTCCGATTTCAGGGAACCTGCGTTATCGCCCATCCAGGCCAGCAGCGCCCGAAGGTCCTTTAGATCCAGCAGCAGCAGTCCCTGATCGTCGGCCAGATCGAACCCGGCGTAGAGCACCCCGATCTGGGTGTCGTTGAGTTCCAACAGGTTGCCCAGCAGCAGCGGCCCCATTTCTGAAATGGTCGTTCGCACCGGGGACCCGTTTTTCCCGTCCATATCCCAGAACAGTGTGGGACAGGGCTGCTGGCGATAACCGGGCAAGGGAATTTTGGCCAGCCGTTCGTCGATCTTTGCATGGGGCGACCCCGCCGCGGCAATACCGGACAGGTCTCCCTTGACATCCACGGCAAATACCGGCGTGCCCATGCGGGAAAAGCCCTCGGCCAGGGTTTGCAGGGTAACCGTTTTGCCGGTGCCGGTGGCCCCGGCCACCAGACCATGCCGGTTGCACATGCGGCCGGACTGGGCGATCAATGCGCTGCGGGCACCGCCAATGGTAAGCATTGCAGGTGTCATCATGGTCTCCATTAGGGGTTATGCGGTTATCATCACCACGTTGGCTGTTGGATGTTGACTGCAAAAAGGGGGATGCCCTCTGAAACGGCGCTTCGATTCTAAAGCATCCCGGCGCAAAAGAAAATGGAAAAAATGTCAGAATAAAAGCCATTTGGCATGCCGGCCGGGTTGTGATAGATTCCCATGGACAAAAATGAAGCCTAACCATGTCCCGGAAAATTCCCATAGGAGCATGCAACCATGGAAGACGACCAACCATCGACAACGATGCAGCCCGCTGATTCAGCCGGTGGGCAAAGCGTCGTGGTCCGCCAGATGACCATCGACGACATTTCCGCCATTTACCATCTGGGAGAAAAACTGTTTACGGCACGCATCGCCCCCAACGCCCATCGGACCTGGGATGAATACGAGGTGGTGGGGTTTTTCCAGACCGATTGCGAGTTCTGCTTCGTGGCTGAGGATGAGAAAAAAATGGTAATCGGTTTTGCCCTGGGTACAGTTATCGAAAAACACCATTCATGGACCTACGGTTATCTGATCTGGCTGGGGGTTCGCCCAGATTACCAGAAAAGCGGCATCGCCCAACGGTTGTTCCGACAGCTCAAACCCGCGATGATCGATGCCGGTGCGCGCATCATCATGGTGGACACCGATGCCGAGAATGCGGCATCCCTGCGGTTTTTCCGTAAGATGGGATTCAACCATTCACGCCAGCATGTGTACCTGACCTTAAACGTCGACGAAGACCGCCGTCGTATGGAGGGCCGGCGTAAAGACCGGATCATCCGCTATACGGTCGGGGATCATGAAGGAGACCGAGGCGAGCATGGTTAAGCAGAAACTCCAAATCAACACGCGACGCCTTCAACAGCAGTTGCGTAAAATGGTTAATATCTACAGCCCTCCCGGCAAGGAGAAGGATCTGGTGGACTTTATCTACAACTACCTCAAGCGCCATGGACTTCCCGTGGTACGCCAGGCAGTGGATGAAGACCGGCACAACCTGATCGTGGAACCCGACGACGTGGAAGCGGAGCTGGTGCTGGTGGGGCACCTGGACACGGTTGAAGCCTACGACCTGGAGTCATATGAGTACAGCCTGGACGGGGATACTGCCGCCGGACTGGGCACGGCAGACATGAAAGGCGGCTGTGCGGCTATGATCGAGGCCTTTCTCACCCTGTGGGAAAACGGCCATACCAACCGACCCGTTGCCCTGGCCCTTGTCGTCGGGGAAGAGGACTACGGTGACGGGGCCCAGCGCCTGGTCAGAGAATACGACTTTTCAGCGGCCATCGTGGGAGAACCCACAGACCTGCGCCCCTGTCTGAGCCATTACGGCTACCTGGAGATCCAGTTGACCACCCAGGGGCAGCGAGTCCACGCCAGTCTGGCGCCCCAGGCCAATAACGCCGCCACGGCCATGCTTCGACTGCTGCTGGCGTATATTCAGCATTTCGACCAGGAACTGGTTGACGGGGTTTACAACCTGCGGGATCTGACCAGCGCCCGATCCGGTTTTGCGGCACCCGACAACTGCGAGGCCTGGATCGACCTTCATCTTCCCGCATTAACCCACATGGGACAGCTCACCTTTCAGTTGGAGGATCTGCATACCAACTACCTGAAGACCCATACCCAGTGTGACGCCGCCATCCACTTCAACACCATCCACGCCGGCTATGAACTCCCTCCAAAGGGACCGCTGGTGGATCTTTTAAAAACGGTATACGACCGGCATCATCTATCCTTTTCCCCCACCAGTTTTCCCAGCCACAGTGATGCCAACACCCTGTGGGCGGCTGGAATCAAGCCCATCCTCTTAGGGCCGGGGCAGCTTGAAAAAGCCCACACCGCCGAAGAATCCGTACCGCTGTCCCAGGTGAAACTCGCCGCCCAGATTTACATGGACTTGATTCTGAATTACGCCAAAGGAGAGTGAGTCACCGTAGAATATCGAAGGAAGGTATTCTGTCTATTTTATTAGGGCCGGTGACGCATACATCGCCTACCGTCAGGCAAGATATTGGACAACGGCCTCGGCAGCCCGCTCGCCGTCCACGGCACAGGAGACGATGCCGCCGGCATACCCGGCCCCCTCACCGCAGGGGAAGAGCCCTAAAACCGACACATGCTGCAATGTCTGCGGATCTCTGGGAATCCTTACCGGTGATGATGTGCGCGACTCCACCCCGACCACGACCGCATCGTTGGTCAGAAACCCCTTCATCTTGCGATCAAAAGCCTTGAATGCAGCCTGCAGCCCCTTGCGGATGGGATCAGGCAGCCAACGGTGCAAGGGCGAAGCCACTACACCCGGTGGATAGGAGCAGGCCGGCAATCCGTTGGACGATCGATTGTTGACGAAGTCTGCCAGGCGCTGGGCTGGAGCGATCACCCCGCCGCCACCGTTAACGGACGCCGTCTGCTCCATGGCCCGCTGATAGTTCAGACCGGCCAATGGGCCCGATGACGCAAACCGGTGAATGTCGGCAAGCCGGATCTCCACGACAATACCGGCATTGGCGTAAGGAGAATTGCGTTTGGAAAAAGACATGCCGTTTACCACCAGGGCGTCGTCCTGCGTGGATGCCGGCACGATGAACCCTCCCGGGCACATGCAGAAGCTGTAAACGCCTCGGCCATCCACCTGGTGGGCAAGGCGGTAGGCGGCCGCCGGCAGGTATTCGCCCCGGGGTTGACCATGGTATTGGATCCGGTCGATGAGCTTCTGAGGGTGCTCCACCCGCACGCCCATGGCAAAGGGCTTGGCCTCCAGATCAATCGCTTTGTCCATGAGCATCCGGTAAACATCCCGGGCGCTGTGGCCGGTGGCCAGGACCACCGCCCGCCCCTCGATGTGATGCCCATCCGCCACGATCACGCCTGTCGCCCGACCGCCGGCAACCGACAAACCGACGACTTTCTGCTGAAAATGAATTTCACCGCCGTGGGCTTCAATGGTTGCCCGCATGGCCAAAACAATCTCCGGAAGCCGGTTGGATCCGATGTGGGGGTGGGCATCGGTTAGAATGTGTCCATCGGCGCCATGCTGATGAAATCGGTGGAGCACCCGGCGGTGATCTCCCCTTTTCTTGGATCGGGTGTAAAGCTTGCCGTCGGAAAACGTCCCCGCGCCCCCCTCGCCGAAGGCATAATTAGATTCACTGTCCAATACCCCCCGCCGGTTCAGCGCCGCCACATCCCGGCGGCGGGCCGTGACAGGCTTTCCCCGATCGACCACCACGGGTTTGAGGCCCAGTTCCACCAAGCGCAGCGCGGCAAACAGGCCTGCCGGTCCAGCGCCCACGACCACCACCGGCGCCGCGGAACGCACATCCCGGTACGCAAAAACCGGCCGCTCCGGCATCAGGGTTTCGCCGTCGCCATAGATACGAATGCTCAGGTTGACCCGGACCGGACGTTTGCGGGCATCGACAGAACGGCGGACGACCACAAACCGGTCGGCGGCAAAAGGACGCCCGGTCTTCCGTACCAGAGCCCGATGAATCCCTCCCGGACCGGCTGCCTCCCGGGGGGACAGGTTTAAAGAAACATCTTCATGCATAAGGTGTCAGGCCTCGGTCCTGCAGCGGTTGTGCACATAGCGCATCTGGAGCATTGCCACCATCAGGGCAAACCCCAAAGGCCGATAGATGTAAGCCTTGGACAACGGTGTGGTGGATTTCATGAACGGCTTTATAGAGCGGAAACACCCCGCCGCCAGCAGGATCAGGTCCCTTACCGAGAAATTGGCCACAATCGGCCGGGTCAGGCTGGCCAGGGCCGCGACCACGGCCAGCATGACGATGCGGGCAATCATGGCCACGCTCAACCCCACGATGCGGGCCTTCTGCCGCTGGTGTTCGGGCAATCGGCCCACGAAGATGGCGATCACCAAACCATTGTCCACCCCAGCACGATTTCCAGCCCGATCAGCAGGGCCAGCAGCCCCAATGCATCTGCCATCGATCACCTCCCTTTTAAAATCTCAAGCACCTCGGCACATTTTTGAGCCGCACGGCTGACAATGGATTCCGCCTCCTGGGTGATACGGGTTTTGAATGCGTCGTCTGTGATCTCAACCACATTGATCATCACGTTTTTATAAGCGCCCCAGATCCCCGTCTCCAGGGCCCTGGCCCCCACCTCGACGTCAGACCGGGATGCCGGATTCCCGCAGCGGGCCACTTCGCAAAGGGCATCCCAGGCCCCGTCGCCCAGTTTCATGGTCGCCAGGGGAATGTCGATGGCCTTTTTGAGCCCGACCTGCATGCATTCGGCCCGCTCGGCCCGCTCCACATCGGACCCCCGGGGCATGCGGAGCGCCTCCATGAAGTCGTTGAATGCCGTCGTGTCCGCATCGATCATGGGAATCAATCTGACCGCCGCATCGTGAAGCGGTGGAATACTTTTTCTCATTTGGGCGTCCACCGATTCAAACTTGCGAACCCCGTAGGTCAGTTTGCCAACCATGGCCCCTAATCCGGCGCCCATGGCCGCCAGGGCGGCCGACACCGATCCGCCGCCCGGAGCCGACGAACGGGAAGCCACTTCTTCGATAAAGGCTCTCAGACTCATGCCGGCCAGCGGTTCATCCTTTTCTCCAGCCACGCGGTATTCAATGACCTTCTCTTTCGGATCGAACGGCGCCACACTGTTAAGTCCCAGCCGTTCCACCGCCAGTCGGACACGCTGATCCTCGTCGAGGATGAACAGGTTTTCCTTCTCCATGTAGTAGTCGGCAGCCATGAGAATCGATGCCAGGGGGATCAGCCCGACGACTTCCGAACCGGCGACGCCTACGTTCAATGCAGCCGCCTCCCTTTTGACCGCTTCGAACAGGACATGCATGGGCGTCACTTGGTAATCGTTTAAGTTTACCGTTACCTGGGCCATGTTGTATTCGTTCACGAACCAGCCCATGCCCTTGACCGCTTTGTGCCGCCCGGGTGCCTCCGGCCCCCGGCCGGCCTCCCGCAGATTCAGGGCGATGCGGTGGGCCTGGTTGCGGGTGCCCAAGATATTGACGTTGTAGGCGATCAGGAAGGACCGTGCGCCGGTCGCGGTGGCGCCCCACTGGGGAATGAATTCGGCCGGTCCGAAATCGGGCTTCCATTCGGGATCCTTCAGGCGCCTGGCCAAGCCTTCATATTCCCCTTGGCGGACCTGGGGCAGTTTACGGCGGTAATCATCCACCGCAGCTTCCTCGTAGAGGAAAAATGGGACACCCAGCGCCTCGGCGGCCAGTCGGCCAAAGGTCTTGGCGATGGCCACACAGTCGTCCATGGTGACGTTGGCCACGGGTATGAACGGGCAGACATCCATGGCACCCATGCGGGGATGCTCCCCCTTGTGGGTGCGCATGTCGATTTTCTGCCTGGCTACCCTGGCGCTGTTCAGCGCCCCTTCAACCACTGCCTCCGGATCGCCGACGAAGGTGTATACGGTCCGGTTGGTGGACTTGCCCGGATCCACATCCAAAAGGGTGCAGCCCGGCGTAGTCCGGATGGCCTGGGCGATGGCTTCGATGGTCTCCCGGTTGTTGCCTTCGGAAAAATTGGGAACACATTCAACGATTTTTCTCATGATACACTCGCTTGGGTTTGATAAAAATTACCGGCGGTCCGCGGTCCTGACGCGATGGTCAGGACAGTTGACGGAGATTGTTACATTACACCCGGCGTCGTACTTTTTGACGATGGCGTCCACCTCTTCAGGCGGATGACGAACCAATAAACGCACTTTTTTCATCATCCGCCCACGTTGGCAATTGTTTGGATATAAAATATGAATTTTGCCGATAAACCGAAGGATAGCCCGGTAGGCCTTTCAATGCACAATAAATCGTCTTTATTGTCAACCTAATCTTGCCAATGAATCTTGCCGGCAAGACCTATGCCGTCCGTCTGAATCATGACCCAAAAAATTGATCCAGTTGCCTCCCGTCACGGCAGTCTCAGGCCCTGCAGCAGGATTCAACAGCCGCCACCGTCTTTGGAATAGCGGGTCCCAGAACCGTTGCACCGGTTGAAGTGACCCGCACGTCATCTTCGATACGAACCCCGCCAAAATCCAGATACGATTCCAGTCTGCCGTAATCGATCAGATCGGAAAATCGGTTTTCGCCTCGCCATTGTTGGATCAGCTGGGGAATGAAGTAAATTCCCGGCTCCACGGTCACCACAAAATCCGGCGCCAGCGGTTTGGCCAACCGAAGGCGATTGATGCCGAAGCGGCTGTCCCGACGGATATCGTCCGTGTATCCCACCTCGTCTTCTCCGAGGCATTCCATGTCGTGCACATCCAGGCCCAGCATATGCCCCAGGCCATGGGGGAAGAAAAGGGCATAGGCCCCGGTCTGGACGGCTCGGTCCACGTTCCCGCGCATCAACCCGAGGTCGTTGAAGTCCGACGAGAGCCGTCGGGCAGCGATCTGGTGAACCTCCTTAAATGGGATACCGGGCTTCATGGCCGCCAGCGCATCCGCCTGCATACCCAGCACCACCTCGTATATCTCCTTTTGACGACGGGTAAACCGGCCGCCCACCGGAATGGTGCGGGTCGTATCGCTGGCGTAGCCCATTGGCGATTCCGCGCCGCAATCGCAGATCGCCAGGCGGCCAGCCTGCATCAAGTTGTCATGGCAATGGTTGTGCAGCGTCTGGCCGTGGATTGAAAAAATGGTCCTGAACGGTGGTTTTCTGCCTGACCGTCCGTAAGCGAGGCCCTCTATTGCGCCCACCACCTCACGCTCGTATCGCTCCGGTGTGGCCATGCGCATGGCGGTGGTCTGCATGTCGGCATTGATCACCAACGCCGCCTCGATTTGAGCCAGTTCCGCTTCGTTTTTCACCGAACGCTGGCGGATCACTGAGCGGACGAGCGTTGTTGACGTATTGCCGGCAACGGCCGAAGGATCCATGGCGCAAAGCTCGGCCACTTGCATCGTATGATCCATGCGGTATGGCGGCAGAAAATGAATCGGCCGTCGTCCCTTGATTGCCGCAGCGACAACCGCAGACAATTGACTTGAAGACGCACACCGGTCAACGCCGATGCCCCGGCATCGCTCCAGCAAAGCGGGTTGCGGGCCGCTCCAGATCACGTCATCCAGCGACCGATCGTCGCCGAACACCGTGTCCACGCCCGCCTCTACGTCGATCGCAGCGGCCAGGTTCGGCAGGTCGATGCCCCAGAAATACAAAAATGAGCTGTCCTGGCGAAAAAAATAGCAGTTATCCAAAGCGTTGATCGGACTGGGTCGATTGCCCAAAAACAGGATCAATCCGGAGTGGACATCCGCTTTTAGGCACTGACGCCTGTGGGTGTATAGATCAGCAGAAAACATGCATGCAGCCTCCTTTGTGTTGAGCCACCCTTACCGGCGCCAGCCATAAGATGGTTTGTTGAGAACAACCTGGCATGTGAAAACCGTTGCGGCGCCGTTGCACCTCGTGTATATTCTTATCGTTCCCCGCATGCAACCCGATCGTTTCGCCCGTAAAAAGCAGGACTAACCCATCAATCCGCAACCCAGGAGGAGGAGTCAATGAGATATCGAAAAGGATTTACAGCGGTATTTGTCGCGCTGGCACTGCTTTTCGCAGCTTCCAGCGCCTATGCCACAACCTGTGTCTACTGCTCGGAAGGCAGCCCCGAGGGCTTCACCCCGGCCTTATACACGTCCGGCACCACCTTCGACGCCTCTTCACGGGCCATTTTTGACCGGCTGGTGCTGTTCGAGCGGGGCACCACCACGATCATCCCCGGTCTGGCCGAAAAATGGGAGGTCTCCGATGATGGCCGGACCTACACCTTTTCCCTGCGCAAAGGCGTGAAATTCCACACCAAGAAGAACTTCACCCCTTCCCGTGACTTCAACGCCGAAGACGTCTTGTGGTCCTTTTACCGCCAGTTAGACCCCAACCATCCCTATCATAAGATCTCCGGCGGAAGCTACGAATACTTCACCGGGATGAGCATGGACAAGCTTATCGAACGCATCGAAAAAAAGGACGATTATACCGTCGTCTTTCACCTCACGCGCCCCGAGGCACCCTTTATCGCCAACATGGGAATGGACTTTGCCTCCATTCACAGCGCCGAGTATGCCGATAAAATGATGCAAGCCGGCACCCCGGACCTCAATGACCAGGATCCGGTCGGCACCGGTCCCTTCGTTCTGGTTCAGTATCAGAAAGACTCCACCATCCGCTACATCGCCCATCCCGAATACTGGGGCGGCAAAGCAGCCATCGACAAGCTGGTATTTTCCATCACCCCGGATGCATCGGTGCGCTATGCCAAACTGAAGGCCGGCGAGTGCCACGTCATGCCCTACCCCAACCCGGCCGACCTGGCCCAGATGGCCACGGACAAAGACATTCAATTGCTGGAGAAAGAAGGCTTGAACGTCGGCTACCTGGGATTCAACACGGAAAAGAAGCCCTTTGACAATGTGGATGTTAGAAGGGCGCTGAGCCTGGCCATCAACAAGCAGGCCATCATCGATGCCGTCTTCCAGGGCGCCGGCAAGATCGCCAAAAATCCCATCCCACCCACCATCTGGTCCTATAACGATGCGGTAAAAGACTACGATTACGATCCGGCAGCCGCCAAGAAGATGTTGGTCGATGCGGGTTTTCCCAACGGTTTCGAAACCGACATCTGGGCCATGCCGGTTCAGCGGCCATACAACCCCAACGCCCGGCGCATGGCGGAAATTATCCAGGCGGACTGGGCAAAGGTGGGCGTGAAGGCCCAGATCGTCACTTACGAATGGGGAGAATACCTCAAACGCTCCAAAGAGGGTGAACATCAGACCGTATTGCTAGGCTGGACCGGTGACAACGGCGATCCGGACAACTTCCTGTCCGTCCTGCTGGGCTGCGACGCCGTGGGGTCCGCCAACCGGGCCCGCTGGTGCTACCAGCCCTTCGAGGATCTGATCCAGAAAGCCAAAGTAACCGCCGACGTAGCCGAACGCACCCGGCTGTATGAAGAGGCCCAGATGGTTTTCAAAGATCAGGCCCCCTGGGTCACCATCGCCCATTCCGTGGTCTTCGTTCCGGTGAGAAAAGAGGTCAAGGACTTTAAAATCGATCCGTTTGGCGGATTTGTGTTCTACGGCGTAGACATCCAGTAAACCTAACCGTTCACAGGTTCAGATGTTCAAATGACAACCCTGAACCTGTGAACGCTTCACTTTTTTCGGCAAACGAATTCCCCCATGATCCGTTTTCTAACCAGACGACTGGCAATGGTGGTACCCGCCTTTATCGGCGTGACCCTGCTCACCTTTTCTCTGATCCATCTGATCCCCGGCGATCCGGTGATGCTCATGGCCGGCGAACGGGGCATCGACCCCCAGCGCCATGCCAGACTGAAAGCGCAGCTAGGCCTGGACCAGCCCCTGACGGTCCAATATGCCAAATATGTCAAGGGAATCTTTCATGGCGACCTGGGGAAATCGATCGTCACCAAAAAACCGGTCTTCGCTGAGTTTATGACCCTGTTTCCGGCCACCGTCGAGCTGTCCCTGTTCGCCATGTTTTTTGCCGTCGTCTTGGGACTGCCGGCCGGGGTCATCGCCGGGGTAAAGCGCGGATCGGTGTTCGACCACACGGTGATGGGGGTATCCCTCACCGGGTACTCGATGCCCATCTTTTGGTGGGGGCTGCTGCTGATCCTGTTCTTTTCCGTGAACCTGGGCTGGACTCCGGTATCCGGGCGCATCTCCGCCCTGTACTGGATTGACGCGGACACGGGGTTCATGCTCATCGACGCCCTGCGATCCGACGAAAAAGGTGCCTTCATTTCAGCCTTGAGCCACCTGATCCTGCCGTCTATCGTGTTGGGCACCATTCCACTGGCTGTCATCGCGCGTATGACCCGCTCCTCCATGCTCGAGGTGCTCCAGGAAGACTATGTCAGAACCGCCCGGGCCAAGGGCCTGGCCCCATGGCGCGTGACCCTGATCCACGCCCTGCGCAACGCCCTGATCCCGGTAATTACCATCATCGGCCTTCAGACCGGGGTACTGCTGGCCGGCGCTATCTTGACCGAAACCATTTTTGCCTGGCCCGGTGTGGGCAAATGGATCGTGGAATCTATCCGCCGGCGTGACTACCCGTCGGTTCAGGGAGGAATTCTGCTGATTGCATCACTGATCATTCTGGTCAACATGCTCGTCGACATCATGTACGGCATCATCAATCCGCGCATCCGGCACAACCGATAGGAATCGATCATGTCTGCCACCGCCATCACTGACTATTCCACCCAGGCCGCCCAGGCGCCGCCCCACCCGCTGATCGAGTTCTGGCAATACTTCAATGAAAACAAGGGGGCGGTGGTGGGGTTCTATTTCATCCTCTTCATCTCCCTGGTGGCCATCTTTGCCGACGTCATTGCGCCCCACAGTCCCTTTGAACAGTATCGCGATGCGATTCTGACCCCGCCTGCATGGCAGGATGGCGGCACATGGACCTATCCGCTGGGCACCGATGATGTGGGGCGGGACATGCTCTCGCGGCTGATCCATGGGGCCCGACTGAGCCTGTTCGTGGGCGTGCTGGTGGTCACCCTCTCTCTGGCGGCCGGGATTCTGCTGGGCATCACCTCGGGCTATATCGGCGGGTATTTCGAGACCATGGTCATGCGGCTGATGGACATCATGCTGGCCCTGCCCAGTTTACTGCTGGCCATGGCCATCGTCACCATCCTGGGTCCGAGCCTTCAGAACGCCATCCTGGCCATCGCCATCGTGGTACTGCCCCACTATGTGCGGCTCACCCGGGCATCGGCACTCACCGAAAAGACCAAAGACTACGTCACCGCCTCCCGCGTCTGCGGGGCCGGTCCCTTCCGGCTGATGTTCCTCGTCATTCTGCCCAACTGCATGGCGCCGCTTATCGTCCAGGCCACGCTGGGATTTTCCACAGCCATTCTGGATGCCGCCGCACTGGGTTTTCTGGGCATGGGCGCCCAGCCGCCCATACCGGAATGGGGGGCCATGCTGGCCAACGCCCTTCAGTTCGTTCAGCGGGCGTGGTGGGTGGTCACCTTTCCAGGTCTGGCGATTCTTTTCACCGTATTGGCCTTTAACCTGGCCGGCGACGGCCTCCGGGACGCCCTGGACCCCAAGTTGAAACGCTGATGACACTATTGGAAATAAAGCACCTTTCGGTTGACTTCTCAGGCTTTAAGGCCGTTGACGACGTAGACCTCACCTTGGATGAAGGCCAGGTAGTGGGCGTGGTGGGTGAATCCGGCTCAGGCAAAAGCGTCACCCAACTGGCCCTGATGGGACTGATCCCCTACCCCGGCATCATCTCGGCTAAAAAGCTCCAATTCAACAATCACGATATCCTGGACATGTCTGCCAAGAAGCGGCGCAGCCTCATCGGCAAAGATATCGCCATGATCTTCCAGGAACCCATGACCAGCCTCAATCCCTGCTTCACCGTGGGGTATCAGATATCGGAAACCCTGGCTGTACACACCGGCGGCACCCGTTCCCAGCGACGGCAGCGCACCATCGAACTGCTGGATCAGGTGGGCATTCCGGCACCCGAACAGCGCTTGAACAGTTTTCCGCATCAGCTTTCCGGCGGCATGAACCAGCGGGTGATGATCGCCATGTCCATTGCCTGCAACCCAAGGCTGCTGATCGCCGACGAGCCCACCACGGCTCTGGACGTAACCATCCAGGCCCAGATCCTCCAGCTTCTGTTGGATCTTCAACGGCAAAAACAGATGGCCCTGATCCTGATCACTCACGACATGGCGGTCGTGGCCGAAACAGTGCGGCAGGTAGTGGTCATGTATGCAGGACAGGTGGTGGAAAAGCATCCGGTGGACGAGATTTTCTCCTCACCGCGCCACCCTTACACCTCAGCCCTTCTGGATGCGCTCCCCGAAAGAAGCCCGGGTATGCAACGGCTGCCGACCATTCCCGGTGTGGTTCCGGGAAAGTATGACCGGATCGACGGGTGCTTGTTCCACCCCCGTTGCCGGTTTGCCCAAAAAAGGTGCACCAATGAACGGCCCTTGCTGCGCGCCGACGGCATGGGCGCAGTGCGATGCCATTTTCCACTTGTCAATGGAGTTCCCCAGCAATGAATAACGGTGAGGTGATCCGCGCACGGAATCTTGCGCGATACTACCGGGTTAAAAAGGGCGGGTTCTTTCGGAAGGCCATGACATTAAAGGCTCTGGACGGCGTCTCCTTTTCCATCAACAAGGGAAAAACCCTGGCCGTCGTCGGCGAATCAGGCTGCGGGAAGTCCACCCTGGCCCGCTTGGTCACCATGATCGAACGACCCACGGCCGGGCAATTCGAAATTAACGGCATTGACGGTGACGCCAAGGACAAAGCCACCCGAAAAAAATTGAGGAGGCACGTCCAGATCGTTTTCCAAGATCCGTATGGTTCGCTCAATCCCCGCAAAAAAGTGGGCGCCATCCTGGAAGAGCCGCTGAAGATTAACACCGACTTGAACGCTTTCCAGAGGCAGGAGCGGGCCCTGGCCATCATGGCCAAAGTAGGCTTGAGCCGGGAGCAATACTCGCGCTACCCGCACATGTTCTCCGGCGGTCAGCGCCAGCGCATCGCCATCGCCCGGGCCCTGATGCTCAACCCGGCCTTGTTGGTGGCAGACGAACCGGTCTCCGCCCTGGATGTGTCGGTCCAGGCCCAGGCCCTCAACCTGCTCATGGACCTTCAGGATGAACTGAACCTGGCCTACCTGTTCATCTCCCACGACCTGAGCGTTGTACGCCATATCGCCGACGACCTGATGGTCATGTACTTGGGGCGACCCGTGGAACAGGGCGAAAAGGAGGCCATCTTCGAGCAACCGCTTCACCCCTATACCCGGGCGCTTCTCGCGTCCACACCCAGGGTTGACAAATCGGCACGAAAAATCCGCGCAATCCTTAAAGGAGAACTCCCCTCACCCCTCAACCCCCCACCCGGGTGCACCTTCCACAAACGCTGTCCCCATATGACTGACATCTGCACCCGGCAGCAGCCCGGCCTTCGGCTTCTTCATGATCGGCAGGTGGCCTGCCACCATGCGGAATCGATTGCCGAAAAAGGCGGTTGACGCCGGCCGGCAGTTTTTATAGACCCGCTTTCGCTGGGCTGTCAGGCGCTGCGTTCAGCCGCACCGGCATAAACCGGCATGAGGTTTTCAAAGAGAGTCGCCATATCACTGGCGATGGTTTGCTTTTTGTCAATGGCGGCTCCTTTTTCCATCTGCTTTTCGATGCGCAGATCGATGGTGCCAGACTTGCCGGCACCCGTTAAAAAAGCACTCAAGGATTTAACCGGCGCATCCTTTTTATCCGGAAGACAATTCACCCATTTATCTTTTTTGGCTTCCAGTTTCCCGCTGAACCCCTGATTGCTCAGATCACACAGATACAGGTCGTGCGACGTGCATTGTTTATTGAGCCAGGAATCGTTTTCCGGCCTGTCCAACCACGCCATCAATGCTTGCCAGTCGCTCTTTTCGGTTCCGGACGGATCGGGCGCGGGGACGTGAACACCAAAAAAAAGGCTCTCCGCTTCCACCCGGGCATAGAATTTTGCCTGAAGTTTTAAATCGGGCTGCTTCTGACGAGCAATATCTATCCAGGCGACT
>JAGTUY010000153.1 GCA_018224455.1 Desulfosarcina sp. | reverse complement strand
CGCCTTGGGCTACAAATAAGAAAGGGTGTCGCTGCTTTTGTGATTCTATCTCGGGCAGGGCTTTGCGGCCTGGGTTTTGCCCGCTCATCTTTTTTGACGCACAGCCCGCCATGGGCGTCAATAAATTGACATCCATCGAAGCTTTACTGCCTTAAAGCATCTAAAGTGAACTGAATTTAAACGAGAAAATAAAAACCTTAAAAAGTGGCACGGGAAATGCTTCATAATTGTGCAACGGTAAAACGTTCCTCCTTCCTCCCTCTTGACAAGGCCCTGTTTCGGGCCTTGTCTCTTTTCAGGCTTTCATCCTATGGTGGGGTCGATCATCTCCAACGTTCACCGGCCCCCCGCGGCCCACGGTCGGGCATCATCGTCAATCGAACCGATGCGCTATGAATCCGGTCTATAAATTGGGTCCGAGTGCATTAAAAATTGAAATTGGGACCGATTTCGATTATTTTTAACAGGATATCGACAACGTCGTTTTTTCCCGGCCGTTGATGCAACGTTGGGGCAGATGCAAAGGAGTTCGGTGATGGCATGGTTCAACCTGTTTTCGGGTCCTACTGCCGAGCGGCTCGAACAAAAAGGGGATGCACTGGGTGCCGCCGGGTTTTGGGGTGCTGCCAAACTGGAATATGAACGGGCTCACCGGAAGCTGGAAGCCGCCACTGTCCGGGATCAGGCCTCTTTGCGTCGACTTGAAGAGAAGATCGCGGCCACCAGCGAAGCATTGGCCCTTGATCATCACCGCAATGCGTCAGATCTGGCCGCCATCGGTGATTTCAATGAAGCATTGGAGTTGGTGGAATTGGCCCTGGCGTTGACCGGCGATGATGCCTTAAAAGAAACCCTGTCCCAGCAACGCCGCGAGATTGAGGCGACGCTTGCCGCTGAGCGCCGCCAGACGCTTTCTGCGCCGGAAGATGATTGGGACCCGGAGGAAGATAACGCGGACGTTCTGTCTCCGGAAGAAGACTTCAGGGCCTTGTGCGGCATGTTGCCCGATTCGGTGCGGCGGGCCTATCTGGGCTACGGTGCCGATTTTAAAACCGGCTACCTTGCCCTGAACAACGGCGATTTCGAGACTGCCGCAGACTATCTCGCCAGGGCCCTTGAAGCCCGGAAGGCGGCGGACAGCTATATTCCCCTGGAATTGGCCACGGCCTGCCTGCAGCTCAACCGGCACGAGCAGGCCCGACAGCTGCTGGAGACGCTGCTGCAACACCACCCGGACACCTTGCCGGCCTATCAGATCTTATGCGAAATCTACTGGGATCAAGGCGCCTTCGACCGGGCCGATTCACTGTTGGCCTCGATCCCCGACGAGTTGGCGACGTCTCTTCCCGTATTTGTCCTCAAAGGTGAAACCCTTTTTCAGGCCGGCCACTTTGACGTCGCCAAAGCCTTCTACCGTGATTTCTTAGCGACCTATGGCTGGGACGACTCCATTGCAGGTGCCTTGGCCAGAACCCACGAGGCCTTGAACGAAATGGATCATGCGCGCCGGATGTACCAGGAGATCATGGTGCACTGCAACAGCTGTCACCGCCGCATCGATCCGCTGGTCAAGGAAAAGGTTGCCGATCTCTCCTTTGCCGCGGGTATACACGACACCGCTATTTTGGAACTCTATCTCTCATTGGCCCAGGATCGGCCTGAGAAAGCCTCCGTGTATTATGCCAAGGTCGGCCGGATATACCAAACCACAGGCAACGAGAACGAGGCCAGACGATTTCACGCGCTGGCCGACCAAATGGGAGACAGCGCGGGGCGTCCGCAAGACCCGTCAGCGGGTTGACCCCGGGATCAATCCGGTATGGGGTAGATGGTGTGAAGAAAAAGCCAGCGCGGATATTTGCGCTGGCTTTTTGTAAGGCATGGCAGTTTTCAGTAAACTATTTGTAGATGCCGGCCCCGACAAAATAAGGGGTGCCTTCAACGCGATAGATATAGCTGCTCTTGGCCACCGGATTTTCCTCGCCTGGTTTTGGCCACATATAGTCTACCCAGCCTTCGCCCTTTTTACCGGCAACCTCGACGAACTCCACGAACAGGGGCTTACCGTCGGTATCTTTTACCTCGAGAATATCGGCTCTCTCGGTTAGTTCCGGCTTGATGGGATGGGCAAGCATTTTACCATCCAGATCCATCAGAAACACATAGGTGTCTTTCCAGACAAACGGTCCCGCCTTGTCTCCGATAGTCTGGCCGGCCAGCTCTAAACCCTTTTCCTGAACTAGTTTGGCTGCCTCTTCGCATTTTGCAATCACCTCTTCCTTCGTGGCGCTTTCGGCCCATACCTGGGCGGTGAAACAACTAATCAGAATAACGATGATAACGGAAATTTGAATGGATCTTTTCATTGACACGCCTCCCTCTTGATAGGTTGTTGGACGTTGGATCTGTCCGTTGATGAAAACATGACACGGTCGGGTGTTTGCGGCATCACCTCCTTTTTTCAAATGGGTGACCTTGTCAGGTCAAGTTTCAGATTGAACACCCTCGGCATGCCATTACCGCTGTAGGTTACAGAGGCATCCCCAAGGTGGGTGGATGCGTTGTCAACGGTTAAGTGCGCGTCGGAAAAAGGAAAGCAAGCAGAATGAGGTCAGCGATTCGATGAAACCGGTCGAGACAACATCAAATCAGATGGATTTCGATATCTCGAAGACACGCGATCAGCGAAAAGATGGTCGTGATGGAACGTTTTTATTCAGAGGGAGTAGAAACCCTCCATTTGAGAACCGAAACAAAAATAAAGGCAAATAATGTGCCTTTTTATCGATCTTTAGTCGTAAAATGAATGTTGACGAACT
>JAGTUY010000152.1 GCA_018224455.1 Desulfosarcina sp. | reverse complement strand
TGCTCGGGTGATCCCAGATTGCCTGAGAAGAGGATCAATCCTCCCACCTTTAAGGTGCCGATGAGAAATTTCAGGTCGTCGTTAAAGATGGTACCGTCGAAGCCCACCATCAGGCGCTGACCGGCTATAAATTCATTTGAAAATGGATGCATGGCGCTCTCTTCCTTAAATCTTCCTTGGACCCTTTAAAAAAGCCAGTAATAAACCACACCGACGGCCATCAGGCTGATTACCCGAAGCCCCTGGCCGAGAAGCAGCAGTTGGAGACCCATGGCCGGTGAGAAAATGCCCATGTAACGGGGCAGCTGGTGGCGCAGCGCCCGGATGGGAAAAGCCACGATGTTTCCCGCCAGCAGGGCGATCACGGTCTGCTTGATGGTCAAGACACCAGCCTCCATCAGGGCTCCGGCAGCTGCGAAACCGGAAGTGAATTCAGCGGCAAAGCTCAAGACAACGACCGACAGGGATTCCATCGGCAGCACGCTGGTGACCACGAAGCGGGCCAGCCACTGCCGCGCCGCATCAAACCCGCCCATGGTGTTGACCATGAAAACCAGGGTGTAGATCGGCACCACATATACGGCGATGCCAACGATCCGGCCGGGCAGGCGTTGCTTTATGGTTTCCATCACAGCCGTTTTTTTCCGCCCGGGTATCAATGGGTTCTGTATCCGGTGGGACGTGACCTGTGAGTCTCTGTCCGGCTGGCAGAACCAGCGGCCATAGAGCATTACCATCCATGTTCGGACCACCAGGGCCGCAAAGGTGAGGAAAAAGTACAGCGCGCCGGCTCGGCCGGTGAGCGGGATCACAATGAAAAAAGTGGTCGGCAGGTGGAGGAAATAGGCCGGGAACTGGTTCATGAGATTGCCGAGGAACAATTGGCGGCGGGTAATCTTATCTTCCTTGAAGAATTCCCACAGCATGGCGTTGGCGGCCACACCGGAAACGAAGGATGTCGTGAAAGCTGCCGAACAGCGATTCCCCAGGTGGCTGAAACGGAACAGGGGGGCGGCCACCACGGCCAGCCGCCGGGTCCATCCGGTGGCTTCGATGGTCTGCCCCACCACCAGTCCTATCGTAATGAAAACGAGCAGGCGCACCAGCGGCCAGAACAGGTGCACGGCCAGGTGCTCGACGGTATGCGTCTCCAGCTTCAGCCAGCCCCAGCCGACAACCAGAAAGGAGAATGCCACGGAAACCGCCAGGGCTTTAAGGGGCAACCGGGACTCAGTGTGCCTCATGGTTGTGGTTCTTCTTGGCAAGGATCAAGGTCCAGTATCCCGGCTTGCGCTGTTTTAATGTTTGAATGTCTTCAATCACCTCTTCGTTGGCCAGGCAGCAGTTGGCCACCGCCACACTGTTTTCGAGCATGTGCTTTTCTTCCAGGGCATCCGTGATATCCCCGGCGTTGCGATAGGCCTTCATGAAAACCACGTTGTCCACGATCTCAGAGAGTTGGCGCAGGCGGTGCCCCCCCTCCACGCCGGACAGCACCAGCAGCGACTCCTCCCCTTCCACAAGGGGGCGGTTCACCCGGGCGGCGGCGGCCTGATAGGCGGTAATGCCGGGGACGGTGACCACCGGCGCGCCGGGCGCCAGAGCCAGCACGTACTTGAGCACATACCCATAGGTGGCGTAGGTCAGCGAGTCGCCGAGGGTCAGAAAAGCCACATCGTGGCCCTTTTCCAGTTCGGTGATGATGGTGCGCGCATGGGCTTGCCAGCAGGCCTCTTTTTCGGCCTGGTTCTTGGTCATGGGAAAGGGCAGCAGACGCACGTCGCTGTTTTCGGGGATGTGCGGAGCGGCAATCGTGACCGCCTGGCTGTGGGCGTTTTTGGTGGAGGATGCCGCGAAGACCACGTCGACCCGTTGGATGATCTTAACCGATTTCAAGGGGATCAGATCCGGATCACCGGGCCCCACGCCGATGCCGTATAGCGTTCCGAAATGCAAGGTGTTCATTTTTTTTCTCCGGCCTTGATGATCAAGGCGTTGACCACGGCCGCGGCCACATTCGAACCGCCTTTGCGGCCCACGTTGGTGACATGGGGGACATCGCGTTGCAGCAAAAGGGCCTTGGATTCGGCGGCGTTGACGAACCCCACCGGCAAACCCACCACCAGGGCCGGGTGCACGGCGTCCAGGTCCATGAGCTCGATCAGCCGCAGCAGGGCTGTGGGGGCGTTGCCCACCACGTAAATGCCGCCGGATAGCTCCGGTGCGGCCACGTCCACGGCCGCCTTGGCACGTGTGATGCCCTTGCGCGCAGCGGTTTCAGCCACCTGTTTTTCGGTCATGTGGCATTTGACCGTGCCGCCAAACCGGACCAAATCCCGTTGGCGGATACCCACACGCGCCATATTGGTGTCGGTAAAGATGGCGCATCCGCTGCGGATGGCCGCCACGCCGGCCGCAATGGCCTGCGGATGAAAACGGATCATCCGCTGCCACTCAAAATCGGCACTGGTATGAATCACCCGGCGCACCACCGGCCACTGATCCGCTGAAAAGCCGTGTTCGCCGGCTTCGCTGTCGATAATCTGAAAACTCAACTGCTCGATCTCATGGGGCTTCATGAACGGTTCCTTTAATGTCGTTTTTTACGGCAGCCCATCGTCTGCAGGCGTTTACGAAATGCCCGGCAGCCTGCGGGCAGCTTCCAAAATGCAGGTGGATATAACTGCCCAGGGTTTGGTTTGCCACAAAACCGTCGGCCGTCTTTTCCATGCCGGCGCGATCGGTCATCCGATAGAACCCGGGCAGGTCGGCAGCCTCACCGGTGAGGGAGGAATAATGAAACTCGTGCCCTCGCATGACCTGTCCGGCCGGTCCCAGCACCGTTGCCGTCGACTGGGTGACCTCCCGATATCCCAACGCCTTGAGCCGGCCCAGCATACGCGTAGCAAAGGGCAGGCAGCCGGTCATGGGAAAAGCGTGGCCATCGGTGTCGCCCATCTCCCGGCACAGATACATGAATCCGCCGCATTCACCATAAATGGGCATGTTCATGCGACTCAACTGCCGAATCTCCCGGCGCAGCAGGCGGTTGCCGGCCAGCGCTGCGGCATGCAGCTCTGGATAGCCCCCGCCGAAATAAAGGCCGTCCAGTCCCTCCGGCAGCCGGTTGTCCGTGAGGGGTGAGAAAAAAACCAGTTGGGCGCCGGCTGCCTCCAGCAGTTCCAGGTTGTCCGCATAGTAAAAGCAAAAGGCGGCATCCCGAGCCACGCCGATACGGACGCCGGTGGTTTGCGTTTCGATTCGGGAATTTGACGAATTCCCCAGAAGATCAAGATCCGGCAGCCCTTCGAGCAACGCCTCGAGATCCAGCTGTTTTTCAATCAGGGCCGCCAGGCGCCTGCGGTTCTCTTTGGAAAACGCGTGGTCTTCCCGAGTCACCAGCCCAAGATGCCGCTCGGGAATGGCGATGGCCTCATCGCGCATCAGGCCGCCCAGCACCGGCATGCGCACGTGGCCGTCCATGGCCTCTTTCAGGTAGCCCAGATGGCGCTCGCTGCCCAAATGGTTAAACAGCACGCCGGCAAAGGAGAGCCTATCGTCAAAGCCTTCGAAACCCTGCACCAGGGCGGCAGCGCTGCGGGCCATGGCGCGTGCCCCCACCACCAGTATCACCGGCAGACCCAGCCACTTGGCCATCTGGGTCGTGGAGCCGGCCTCGCTGCGTCCATCGTAGCCGTCGAACAGGCCCATCACCCCCTCCACCACGGCGATGTCGGCATCGACGGTGTTCATGGTAAAGGCATTCAGGTTGTACTCCTGCGAAAGTATCCACCCGTCCAAGTTGCGGCTGGCCCGACCGGTGACCCGGCTGTGGTGGCCGGGATCGATGAAATCCGGCCCCACCTTGAAGGGCGCAACGGTGTATCCCCGGGCGGTGAGTGCGGCCATCAGGCCCAGCGTGATGGTGGTTTTACCGGCCCCGCTGTGGGTGCCGGCGATGACGATGCCTTTGATCGCAGCCTCCTAGTCCGGGTAAACCGGCGCTGTTGGAAAGGCGCAGGCCGTAAATAACAAATTACAAGCACCCAATTTCAAATAAATTCTAAATTCCAATAGAAAAATCTCAAAGAATATACAAATCAAAGGTTTATAGTCATTTTGAGTTCTCCACTAGTGATGATTGGAATGTTCTGCCTTTCCGATCAGATGGTTTGGGATTTTTATTTTTGGTCATTGTGATTTGTTTGTCATTGGTCTTTTGGTTATTGTGATTCAATGGTGCGCGCCTTCCAGACCGGCGGGCGCCAGGATATTCCGACCCGCCGCACAGTAGACGTCCGGATAGAGCAGACAGCCGATCCGGTATATTCCTTTGAGCAGCCCCAGGGTTGGACGCGAGACGATGGTCTCGTCCACCAGGAACACCTGTCCCGCCTTGACGGCCTTGATGGCGCCGAATCCCGGTTCAGCCATGATGGTCTCCACCGAGATCTGGTTCATCGCGCCCTGTTGGGAGAGAAATACATCGATCCCGGCGGCATGGGATAGCAGCCGCTCCTTTCCATAAACCGCGATATTGTTGTTTTCGCGCACCGGGGCATCAACGGCCACATTGATACCGCCCGCGGTTTCCAGGGCAAAAATGGCCATGGCCTGGGGCGTGAAGGTTTTCATTTTGCGGTGGATGGCCTCGAAGTAGACCCGCTGACGCTCGCCCACCTGCGCGGACAGCCCCTTGAAGTCCTCCACCGCCGCCTGAAAGGCGCGATGCATGCCATCGGCTTGCGCCTCTCTTCCCGTGAGCTGTCCCAACAGTCGCCAGTAGTCCGCCAGCTGGTCCACGGTGGTGGGCTGCACCGACACCACCTGGATTCCGCTCTGCTTCAGGCGCTGCACCAGCCGGGGATACCCGCGGTCGATCATGGGCCGGATCAGCACCAGGTCTGGACGGGCGCCCAGAAACCGCTCCGGGTCGTCGTGATAGGAAAAGACCTTCTTTCCTGCGGCTCCGGGCAGATGGGCCGACTGGCCATCGATGCCGATGAGTCGGTCAGCCGCACCCATGGCCAGCAAGTTCTCCGTATGGGCGCCGTAAAGCGAGATGATGCGCCCATAGGGGGCGTTTTTCCGGACGCTTTCACCCACCTTGAAATCAGCGGCAAGACCGGAACTCTCCAGGAACAGCCATAGGGCCGATACGATGAATATGATCAGGTGTTTTTTCATTTTCTAACCCGAGTATATCGGAAACGACAAATCACAAGCACGAAATCCTAAATAAATATCAAATTACAATTTCCAAATTTGAACCCTCCCCGCAGCAAGCCGCGGGGAATGTTCTGCCTGAAACGGCCGTGCTTCGCGGCACCGTTAGGATAAAAAATCGATTTCCAGTTCGCTCGCTAACCCCGCCGCAGGCAGCATGGAATGCGCTCGCTATCACGGTTCAAACAAGGGCAAAGACCAACAACATCTCAAGAGCATGGTGGTTTGGAATCTTGTTCTTTGTGGTTTATTTGTCATTTGGTTTTTGGCTATTGTGATTCGATCTTTTATACCTGACTTGCAGCCGTCCGGTAAAATCGTCAACCGCCACCCGGGCCTGAATGTCGAATACCCGTTTCAGGTTCTGCGGGGTGAACACCTCTAACGTGGGACCGGCAGCCACCACCCGCCCCCCTTTGACCATCACGATTTCCTGGCTGTATGCCGATGCCAGATTCAGGTCCTGAAACACCGCGATCACCGTCCGCCGCTCAGTTCGAACCAGGCCGGCCACACGGTCCATCAGCGTCAAGGTATGGCAGACGTCCAGGTTGGCCGTGGCCTCGTCCAGAACCAGCACCGGGGTGTCCTGGGCCAGGGCCCGTGCAAAGATCACCCGCTGACGCTCGCCCCCGCTCAGCGACGTGATGGGACGATCCTTGAATGCCAGCACATCGCAATCGGCCATGGTCCGGGCCACCCGATCGACGTCTTCGGCGGAAGGTGCGCCGAATCGGGGCGTATGGGGATATCGCCCCATGAAGACCACCTCTTCGACGGTAAAGGGAAAATTGATGCCGTAGTCCTGAGGCACCAGAGCGATCTGTCTGGCCAGTGCCCGCTTGCCGTATTCGCCCAAGGGCCTGCCCGCGTATTGGATCTGGCCCTGATGGGGCGTGATGTGGCCGCAGATCAGGTCGAGCAGCGTGGTCTTGCCGCAGCCGTTGGGGCCGACGATGCCGATAAAGCGGCCAGCGGGCAGCTTAAGGTTCAGACCCTCGAATAGGGTCTTTCCCGGATGGGCGAAACCGATGCTGCAAAGCGCAAAGCCCATAGTTAGAAACCCCTCCCACCGGTCTGGCGTTTGCGAAACAGGTAACAGAAAAAAGGACCGCCGATCAGCGCCGTGAGCACCCCGATGGGGATTTCATGGGGCAGAACGGCCCGGGTTACCGTATCGGCGCACAAGAGCAGGATCGCCCCGCTGAAAAGGGACAGGGGCAGCAGGCGACGGTTGTCCGGCCCGACCAGGGCACGCATCATGTGGGGCACCAGCAGCCCCACGAAACCGATGATGCCCGAGACGGATACGCAGGCTGCCGCCACCAGCGAGGCCGTAACCAGCAGGATCCAGGGGACCCGGCGTGCATCCACGCCCAGCGATGCAGCTGCCCGCCGCCCCAGACACAAGAGGTTCAGTTCGCGGGCGTAGAAGACGAAGACCAACAGCCCGACGAGCAGGAAAGTGACGGACAGGCCCACATCGATCCATGTTTTCGACGCGAAACTGCCCATGAGCCAGAAGATGATCACCGAGACCTGCTCATCGGCCACAAATTTCAGGAAACTGATGCCCGCGGAAAGGATGGCCGCAACGATAATGCCCGAAAGGATCAGGTTGTTGGCATTGGCGCCGCCGGCTGACGAGGAGAGGTAGACGACCAGCATCAACGTAGCGGTGGCACCTGCGAATGCACACACCGGCACACTGTAGATCCCCGCCACGGTCAGGTTCAGCAGCAGGGCCAGGGCGGCACCGAAGGCGGCACCGGCAGAGACCCCCAAGGTGTATGGATCGGCCAGGGGGTTGAGCAGGATGCCCTGGAAAACCACGCCGCACAGGGCCAGCCCGCCGCCCACGGCGGCAGCCGTGAGAATGCGCGGCAGGCGAACATCCATGACGATGACCCTTGTCAACTCGTCCACGTCGGCGATCAGTCCCGCGTTTCCCGTCAGGCTGCCGCCCACCACCCGCAGCACATCCACCCAGGCAATCTTCATATACCCCATGCCGGCCGACAGGCTGATGGCCATTACCAGGGCCAGGGCCAACAGGCCGGCCACGAGAAGGCTGTGCTTCTGCAAGCGATGGAGCGGCGTGTTGGACGAGGCGTTAAACATGGTCGTTCTTGGTTTTTCCGGTAGTTTCCCCCTGCGCCGGGCTTTCAGACCGCAAGGGGATGGTCGTTGCGAACCCCAAAACAAAAACCCTTCAAACCTGTCCGTCGGTTTGAAGGGTTGCACCCATTTTACTTGGCCCTCGATATATGAATGGCCGAGAACACTTTACCAAGAAGGGCTCTCCGGCACAAATGCAAGGCAGGTCTTCTGGCTTCCCCCGATCCGCTGAGCGCCTTCCCACACCGGCATCCCGGAACAGTGGCATATGGCCCAGCGGAATCCTTTCATCCAGATGAAAGGAACGAGGGTTACAGCGGCGGGACCGCTCCCGGTTTTCACGGGATTCCCTATTAAGCGAAACGCACCTTTGTCTTCGCTTGTAGGTTAAATCCCCAGCCCTGTCAATTCAAAAGGTCATCCTGTGGTTGAAAACGACATGATAATAGTGGTATGTCTATCGGTTAGAAATTCCATCAAACGAAAGGCAACCCTCGATGGGAATCTTAAAAAGATATCACGTGGCCTCCGGATCTTTCGAGGCCGGCAATACGCAACCCCGGCTGCTTCAGGCATTTTTGGGCACCTGTGTGGGTGTGGCGGTGTTCGATGCGGCTGCCGGTGTCGGGGGGATCATCCACTTGTTGCTGCCGGAACCGGCCGGCCGGTGGAGCGGGGCCCGGCCCGAAAAGTATGCTGCCACAGGGGTGCCTTTGTTTTTGAGGCAGTTGTTGAACCTGGGTGCGACCCGCGAAAGCATGCAGGCGGTCGTGGCCGGCGGCGCGCTGGTGGGCCCGTTGACACCCCAGGACATGAGCCTGGACATCGGCGGCAGAACCGCTGAAAAAGCGTATATTGCTCTCCACAGCGAGGGCATTGCCGTCAAGCGCGCGGAAACGGGCGGTTTTTTCACATGCTGCCTCGAATTGGACATGCAACGGTGGGCATGTGAGATCAAACCGTCCGGTTTTGACGTCTCCTTGCATGAACCGGGTTCAATAAAACCCGTCACCGACGACGTCCGGCAGGCAATCGAAACCATCCGGCCCATCCCCCAGGTGGCCCTGAAAGTGCTGCGCATCATCGAGGAGGGCACTTACGATATCGATAAAGTTTCCGAAGAGGTGAAAAAGGACCAGGTCATCAGCGCCAGAACCATCCAGCTGTGCAATTCGGCCATGTTCACCAAACGTCACGACGTGGTATCCTTGGATCATGCACTGGTGTTCCTTGGCCAGGAACTGTTCATCAAACTGGTGATCTCGGCAGCCGTGCAAAGCTATTACAGCCAGAGCGGCAATGGCTACAGCCTGTGCAAGGGCGGCCTTTACCACCATGCTGTCGGAACGGCCATGATCGCCGAAAAAATCGCCGGCAGGACCGAAAAAACCCTGCCCGGCGTTGCCTACACGGCCGGGCTGCTGCACGATATCGGCAAGGTGGTGCTGGATCAGTATATCGCCGGCGCCTATCCAATGCTCTATCGCGAATTTCAGGACCGCCAGTCAGAAATCATCGACGTGGAAACCCGGGTCCTTGGCATGGATCACACCCGGGTGGGCGAAATACTGGCCAACAAATGGTCCCTGCCCGCCCCCCTTGCCAAAGCCATCCGATTTCACCATCGGCCGGAGGAGGATAGAAACAACGATCCCCTGACCACCACCGTTTACCTGGCGGACCTGCTCATGTCCAGATTTCACACCGGTCTCGAACTGGAGCGCATGGGCACGGATCACCTCACCAATCACTTGTCACGGCTCGACATCTCCTCCGGGCAGTTATGCGACCTCGTGGACCTGATTCCGGGAAGCGTCTTTAAACCGGCCATGGAAACGACAGGAAACCCCGCCCATGGATGAAAACAGACAGGCCCGATTGAAGCAGCTGCCCGGCGTAGACCGAATCCTGGCGTTTGGAGCAGACGAAGGGGACTTTGACCACATTCCCAAATCGGTGCTGATTCCAGCCATCCGGGCTGCCATCGATGCCCTGCGGACCCAGATTATGGAATCGGACCTCCCGCCTGACGGCAGTTGCTTCTCACGCATCGCCCTGGTGGCGGAAGTAAAAAAGCGGGCCAGACAAACCATGGCCTTGAAGCTGAGACGCACCGTCAACGCCACCGGCGTCGTGGTGCACACCAACCTGGGCCGCTCCCTGCTCTCCCCCATGGTGATGGAAAACCTGACAGCCATCTCCAGCCGCTATTCCAATTTGGAGTTCGATCTCAAAGCGGGGCGGCGCGGGTCCCGCTACAGCGCCGTGGAAGGCATCCTGTGCGAATTGAGCGGGGCTCAGGCCGCCATGATCGTGAACAACAATGCCGCGGCCACACTGCTCTGCCTGGACACCCTGGCCACGGGCCGGGAAGTGATCGTCTCCCGCGGCGAACTGGTGGAAATCGGTGGGGCCTATCGGATTCCGGATGTGATGGCCAAAAGCGGCGCGATTTTAAAAGAGGTCGGAACCACCAACCGAACCCATGCCCGGGACTACGAAAATGCCATCGGTGAACGGACCGGACTGCTGCTCAAGGTCCACACCAGCAACTACAGCATCGTTGGCTTCACCGCTGCGGTTTCCCTGCCCGATTTGGTGTCCATCGGTCGGCGCCATGGCCTTCCCGTCATGGAAGACCTGGGCAGCGGCACACTGGTGGACTTCTCCAAATACGGCCTGATCAAGGAACCCACCGTCCAGGAGTCCCTGGCCGCCGGTGTGGATGTGGTCACCTTCAGCGGCGACAAACTGCTGGGCGGCCCCCAGGCCGGCATTATCCTGGGCGGCAGGCGGCACATCGACCGGATCAAAGCCAATTCGCTGACCCGGGCCCTGCGCATTGACAAAATGACCCTGGCTGCCCTTGAAGCCACCTTGCAGCTCTACCGCGACGAGCCTCAGGCGGTGCAACAGATTCCCACCTTGAGAATGCTCACGCTGCCGCTGACCGTCATCCACGGGCGGGCTGCCGAATTGAAATCCCGTCTCGAACGGGTGCCCGGTGAACGACTTAAAGTGGAATTGCTGGATATTTCTTCAAAGGCCGGGGGCGGTTCACTGCCGATGCTGGATCTACCCAGCCGTTGCCTTGGCGTTACGGTAGACGGAACGTCAGTCAATGCCGTCGAGCGGTGGATGCGCAGCAGCAATCCACCCATTATCGGCAGAATCGAAAACAACCGTTTCATCATGGATCCCCGGACCCTGCAGGAAGAAGAGCTGGATATTATTGAAAAGGCCTTTGCAGACATGCTGGCCGCCGGTACCCATGGAAGGTGAAAGGATGGCAGGACACGCCTCGAAACTGTTTAATCATCGCAGCACGACACAAGAATTCCTCTTTTCCCATTCCGATGACATCCTTGTTAGCGGTAATGCACAAGAGGTAAGGACCCACCGGAAATGCGCCGCACCCCCCTCCCCCGACCCCCTTTTTTCCGATATGCAGGACCGACAGGGTCTGGTCCATGCCATCGACACCCACATGGCATCCGCTTCTGCGCTGTGTGCGATCGCGGTCAGAATCGAAGGGTCGGAAGAAACAGGCTTTCCGGAAGATGCGGTCGTTGCCGTTGCCACGCTCTGCCGGACGCATCAAGGCAAATGGGCACGGATCGGTCCTGATCGATTTGCCTGCGTGTTTCCTCATCTTGCCGCAGCCGACGGACATTTGCTGGCCCAACAGCTTTTTGAGGCCGCACCCGAAGCGGAAAATTCGCCGTTTACCATCGGCGTCGCCGCGTACCCGACCATTAACTACGTTCGCACACAAATTGTTGAAAATGCTGAAAAAGCGCTCGAGCATGCCTCTTTTTTCGGTCCCGGCACGATTATCGTTTTCGATGCGGTGAGCCTGAACATCAGTGGTGACCGTTACTACCAGGCAGGTGATATCGCCAGGGCCATCGACGAATACAAGAAAGGATTGCTGCTCGATCCTGGGGACGCGAACCTGCATAACAGCCTGGGGGTGTGCCATGGGGTATTGAATGACCTGGACAGCGCCCTGAGCGCCTTTGAAAATGCGATCTGGCTATCCCCGCGAGAGGTGATGGCCATCTATAACAAGGGCTATATTCTTCTGCGCAAAGGGAACGCGGAACAGGCGCTGGGATGCTTCCTGCAGGCCGATACCTGCGAGCCAAACGTTTTTGAAGTGATTTTTCACATCGGCCAGACACTCGTCGAGATGGGCGCGAACGAAAAAGCCCGGCCCTACCTGGAAGCCGCCACCCTGGCCAACAACCGATCCGGCCCCGCATTCAAAGGCTTAGGGGCCTGCCTGGACCAACTGGGGTTAACCAAGGAGGCCATCCAAGCATACAAGCGCGCGGTAAAGATTAACCCCGGTGATGCGGAATCGCTGTCGCTTCTGGGTCGACTCTACACCGAGCGTGGAGAAAGCCTGGATGTGGCGTCGGTGCTGTGCGAGCAGAGTGTTCGACTGGCACCGGACAATGCCCTCTTCCGGCACCGCCTGGGTCATGTGTTCCTGAATCAGGGAAAGTTGAACCATGCACTGGCCGAGTTTGAACTGGCCGCGGCCATGGGCCATGACAGCCAGCCGCAGATCGAAGAGACCCAGGACCGCATGACGGCATCCAGGGCCTCCTGAAAGGATCCGTGAAACACCACCCAATCGGATCGCCGGATGCTTTCACCAAAATGGACCGCTGGATGTTGTTAAGATCACTTTCGTGCTTAGTTTATCGACTCAACCAATCATGATCAAGGAGTAAATGGTCCATGCCCATCTATGAGTACCACTGCAGGGGATGCGGACAAGATTTCGAATATCTGGTGCTGGGCGGCAGCGAACCGGATCAGTGCCCGGCCTGCAAGGCTGATTCGGTCTGCCGCCTCATGTCCACCTGTGGGTTTGTCAGCAAAGGCAGCGGCGGCCAGACCGTGAGCACGTCCGCTTCATCATCGTCATGCACCGGTTGCAGCGCATCCAGCTGTTCCGGGTGTGGCCACTAATGGCCATCGGCACCATCACCATCGGCACCCGGGGCAGCCAACTGGCCCTGTGGCAGGCCAACTGGGTAAAGGAGGCCGTCAACCGCAACCATCCCGATCTCACCATCGAATTGGTCATCATCAAAACCAAGGGAGACAAGATCCTTGATGTTCCGCTGGCCAAAGTGGGTGGCAAAGGATTGTTCGTCAAGGAAATTGAAGAGGCGCTGCTGGATGGGCGCATCGACCTGGCGGTGCACAGCATGAAGGACATGCCCGCCGATATACCCGTCGGTCTGTGCATTGGTGCGATACCTGAGCGGGAGGAACCCCGCGATGTCCTGATTACCCGGAGCCGCCTGCCTCTGGAGCGGCTGAACAAAGGGGCGCGGATAGGCACCAGCAGCCTTCGCCGTTCCGCCCAACTGCTTCGGGTTCGACCAGACATCAGGATTGTTCCCTTACGGGGAAATCTGGACACCCGCCTGAAGAAACTGGAGAGCGAGGCCTTGGATGCGATCGTGCTGGCGGCTGCCGGTGTTCGCCGCCTGGGACTGGCCGACCGTATCACCCAGATTTTGGATGAATCAATCCTGCTGCCCGCCGTGGGCCAGGGCGCCCTGTGCATCGAGATCAGGGAAAATGACTCACGCATTGCAGCCGTGGTTGCTGACCTGGACGACTTGCCCACCCGACAGGTGGTGATGGGCGAACGAATGTTTTTAAACCGGCTGGAAGGTGGCTGCCAGGTTCCCATTGCCGGTCACGGACATATCGACGAAAACGGATACACCCTCACCGGGCTGGTCTGCGATGTGGACGGATCCCATCAAGTCAAACAGTCACAAACCGGTCCCGAAGCCCAAAGCGAACAGATCGGCCGGCAACTGGCCGAAACGCTGCTGGCCATGGGGGCCGGAGAAATCCTGGAAAGACTGAACGCGAATGCACAGTAACGACGAAACAGGCAAAGTGTTTCTTGTGGGGGCCGGCCCCGGCGACCCCGGTTTGATTACCGTCAAGGGGGCCCATTGCATTGCCAGGGCCGATGTCGTCGTATACGACTACCTGGCATCGCCGACCCTGCTGGCGCATGCCAACCCGGATGCGGAAATAATCTACGTGGGCAAAAAGGGAGGCGACCACATCCTTCCCCAGGAGGGCATCAACGCCCTGATCGTGGAAAAAGCCAAACAGGGGAAGCTGGTGGCCCGGCTCAAAGGGGGTGACCCCTTTATTTTTGGCCGTGGCGGTGAGGAGGCGGAAGTCCTCGTCAGCGCAGGCATCCCGTTCGAGGTCGTCCCGGGCGTGACCGCCGCCATCGGCGCATCGGCGTATGCAGGCATTCCGCTGACCCACCGGGACTATACATCGGACGTAGCCTTTATCACCGGCCACGAGGATCCCACCAAGGCCGAATCCAGTGTCGACTGGCATGCACTGGCAACCGGCATCGGCACGCTGGTCTTCTTCATGGGGGTCAAAAACCTGCCGACCATCGCCGCCAACCTGGTGGCCAACGGCCGATCGGCGGACACCCCGACGGCGGTCATCCGCTGGGGAACCACACCCAAACAGAAGACCGTGACCGCGACCTTGGGCACGATCGTCGACGAGACCCGAAGCGCCGGTATCAAAGCGCCGGCCATCATCATCGTCGGCGGCGTGGTCAACCTGCGAAAGACCATGCAGTGGTTTGAGAACCGACCGCTGATGGGCCGCCGTATCGTCGTCACCCGGGCCCGGGAGCAGGCCAGCGACCTGGTTCAACGATTGACCGAATATGGTGCTGAATGTATCCAGTGCCCCACCATCCAGGTGGGACCGCCTCCGGATTGGGCCGGACTGGACAGGGCGATCGAGACGTTAGACCAGTATCGCTGGATCGTCTTCACCAGCGTCAATGGGGTGGATTATTTCTTCGGGCGTCTGTTTGAAAATGGGCTGGACGTGCGCGCACTGGGACACATAAAAACCGCCGCCATCGGCCCTGCCACGGCGGACCGGCTCAGGACCTGGGGTTTGAAAAGCGACATTGTCCCGGAGTGCTACCGCGCCGAATCCGTGGTGGAGGCCTTTACCGCCAAGATGGTAAAGGGCAGCAGGATCCTGCTGCCACGTGCCATGGAGGCACGCAGCGTGCTTCCCGTGGAGTTGACCCGCATGGGAGCTTTGGTAGATGAGGTGACGGCCTACGAAACCCGGCAGGCGGAAAACAGCGCCACGGATCTGATCGCCCGCCTGACTGAAGGAACCATCGATATGGTCACCTTCACCAGTTCGTCCACCGTAAAAAACTTTCACCGATTGCTGCCTCCGGACCGCGTTGATCGCCTGATGGATGGCGTCATCGTAGCCAGCATCGGTCCCATTACCTCCCAGACGGCCCGGGACCTGGGCCTTTCGGTAACCATCGAGGCCGATACTTACACGATTCCCGGCCTGATCCAGGCAATTTTGAACCACCCGGCGTAATTAGCGCTAAAACCGCCAATAGGCAGCGGCAGATCGTGTCGGACATGGCAATGAGAAAAAACATGGATAGCGGGCTGAGCGATGTTGGCGCCTTGGTGGATCAGGAGCAACGCCATCTGAACTACCTTCGCATTTCCATTACCGACCGCTGCAACCTCAGGTGCCTTTACTGCACGCCCGAGGGCCGCATTCCCAAACTCGGCCACGGCGACATCCTCAGCTACGAAGAGATCCTGCGCCTGGTGAAAATCGGCATACAACTCGGTATCCGCAAGGTGCGCATCACCGGCGGCGAACCTCTGGTCAGGAACGGGGCGGTTGAATTGCTGGGCCGACTGACCCGGATCAGGGAGCTGGAAGATATTTCATTGACCACCAACGGGGTTCTGCTTGCCCCGCATGCCCGGCGTATATTCGATGCCGGCATCCGCCGCATCAATATCAGCCTGGATACGCTGAACCCCGGAAAGTATGCCCAGATCACCGGTTATGATCGGTTCGAACAGGTGTGGTCGGGCATTCAGCGGGCCCGGGAAGTCGGCTTCACCCCCATCAAGATCAATGTCGTGGCCATGCGGGGTATCAACGATGATGAAATCATGGCGTTCGGCAGACTCTCACTGGACCACCCCTTCCACGTGCGGTTTATCGAATACATGCCCATTGGCAACAGTCGCGCCAGTTCGCGGGATCAGATTCTGACGCCGGAAATCCAAGAGATGATTGCCACCATCGGGGAGTTGACCCCGGTGGGAAACGCCCAGAATGACGGTCCGGCCAGGCGCTATCGCATAGCGGGCGCCCAGGGAGAAGTCGGGTTCATCAGCGCCATGAGCCATCATTTCTGCAGCCGCTGCAACCGCCTCCGACTGACGGCAGACGGCAAGCTTCGCGCCTGCCTGCTGTCTGACCGCTACGAACCCCTAAAAGCGCTGTTGAGAAACGGTGGGTCGGATGAGCAACTGGCAGAAATTTTCCGAATCGCCGTGCGACATAAAGCAGCCAAACACCAGCTTTGCCCCGATGGGGTCACGCCCGTTAAAGACCAGATGCAGGGTATTGGCGGCTGACTGGCCTCAACCCCTTGAGGCCCCACCCATTTCTTATTGACTTCCTCGTCCGTTGGATAGCTGTCCTTATCAGCAGTTCTGTCTCAGGATCGCAACGTGGCCGTAAGCCGCAACGGGTGCATCAGCAATTCGAGTGCGGAAACGATATCCGTGCAGACGATGTCAGCCGCATTCAGGCACACCGTGGAAGCCCCTTCACCCAATATGACAGCGACTCCCAAGGCCGAAGCCGCCAGCATCAGCGCGTCGTTGCGCCCGTTGCCGATGCTGGCTGTCCGGTCCGCACCCAGCCGGTTGACGGCGTTGACTTTGGCCCGGTCCTGGCGGCCTGCTTCCAGGACGGTCAGCCGGCAGTCGACCCCTTCGAGACCGCCGGCCGCTCTGCCAAAGGTATCGGCGGTGACCACATGAATCGCCAGCTCGGCGGCAAGGGTGTTGAGGGCGCCTTTGACGCCGGGAAGCAGCAGGCCGTCCACGGCCAGCGTGCCGTTGTAGTCCAGCACCAGATGCTCGAGGGCCAGTGTACCAAAACCGGGAATCTGTAAAGATATCATGCTGTTCTCCTTTATATTTAGACCCGCACCTTCGATTTGAACCCGCACACGCCGG
>JAGTUY010000151.1 GCA_018224455.1 Desulfosarcina sp. | reverse complement strand
CGTCAACATAAGCTTGTCCGTAGCGAACCAACCGGTAAATGTGTTGGGCCAGTTTGCGGGCTGTGGCGAATACGGCGACCGAAGCACCTTTGCGATAGGAAATGCGGCGATAGTAAGCGCCAAGCGCCGTTTTAGAGTTACGCAAGGTTGTCGCTGCCATGCGCAGTGCATTGCACACCCGCGTGGAGGTAACGGCCTTGAACTTGCCCGGGACCTTTTTGCCGGCACTGATGGAAATATGGGGTGCAAGCCGAAGGTATGATACGAATCGCCCTTCATCGGTAAACGCGGATAAGTCAGGACCCAGTTCACTGATGACAACCGCAGCGGTGTCCACCCCAATACCATCGATCGTAGTCAGGTCAATGCCGGACATACGGTACAGGGCCTGGCGCAAGGGTTCTTGACCTCTCTTGACGATGGCCCGTGCCTTGGTTTTGGTTGCCGGCGGCGGTACGGATGAGTCGTTGGCCTCCGGAGGTTGCAGCGACTCAATGTAGGCCAAGATCTCAGTATCGTAATCCGTGATAACGGCACAAAGCTGATCATAAACCTTAAGGGCTTGTTCAAGGTTGAACAAATGCTCGGGACGCCAGTTACCGGTCAGTTCTTCGGCGATCTGCGCTTCCGATTTTCGGCAACGTGGGTCACGCAAACCGGCCAGGATTTGGGGATCACGTTCACCGGCGACAATGGCACGGATTATGGCCATGCCGGTGACACCGGTAATGTCCGAAACGGCATGGTGCACGCAGATGTTCATCTGATCAAGGCTTTTCTGCATGCGCCGGACCCAGTCCGAACGGTTGTCCACAACTTTGTTGCGCTCACGGATAAGGGCACGCAGGCGGCAGATGTCATCGCCGGGCCGGAATGAACCACGCAGCAATCCGCAGGCGTGCAGCAATTGAAGCCACTGGCAGTCGATCATATCGGTCTTGCGGCCGGGAACGTGACTGATCTGACGGGCATTGACCAGATTGACCTCAAAGCCACGATTGTCAAGGATTTCAAACAACGGAATCCAGTATACGCCGGTGCTTTCCATGGCGACAGTCGCGATCTGCTGTTGCTCGAGCCAGCCGGCCAGGCGCAACAACTCCGGGGTCGTGGTCCCAAAATGCTGCACGTTTGGGGAACCGTCCGGTAAAGGCGGGCCGGCAACCCAGTGCTCGCGTGAGCCCAGATCAATGCCGGCGGCGTTGGGTTGAACGGTTTTCAATGTGCGTTGCTGCCGTTTGCGGTTTTTGCTTTTGACATGCTTGCTCTTGCGGGCCATCGTTAGTTGTCTCCTTGGTTGGAGTGAAGGAACGACAGCCCGGGGTGGCTTTTGTAATATTCTCTTATGGGAGAGTGCATATGCCTCATCAGTGATTAAAACCGGCCCGGAGCCATGCTGGGTTAGGGGCAATAATGCTCCAGTGAAGTCGGGGCCTTGACTGCTGCCATTCCGAATAGATCATTTATTAGAAGGACCCCATTGGCAACACAAGGCTAAAGTTTCATTTTCGATTAAACAGGCCCACGGACGGCGGCTGTGCTGGGTTCTGGGTTCGGTGTTCTGTGTTCTGCGTTCTGCGTTCCGGGTTCCGGGTTTTATAACCTCTGAACCTTTGAACTCTAAACCTCTGAACCTCTGAACCCTAAACCTCTGAACCCTAAACCTTTGAACCCTAAACCTCTCAACCCTGAACCTCTCTCAACCCTGAACCTTCCAACCCTGAACCTGTGATCCGTGGACAGCCACTCAAATCTGCGACAAGACCAAAAATTAACAGTTGATTGTTATAGGGTACCCGTGCCGCTTCCTTTAACGATCACACACTGGGATTGCCGGCCGTCAACTTTAAGCGTCACCGGCGACTCGAGCCGCACATGAGCGACAAAGGTGGCATCGTTCAACCGCGGCAGCGCGGTCAGCCAGTTCCAGTCTAGCCAGTCACCGGCAGACTTCGAGACGGTAATGTAGTTGATCCCCAGGGTGGTGATATTGTGAAAAAAATGAGAGCCTTGGGAGGGTTCGGCAACGAGTTTGTCCGATTCCGTCTCGATCATGGCCCCCACCCCCGAGATGTCGGCCCATGCAACGGGAATTCCCAGCCAGCGGTCGGCCGATCCCCATCGGCCCGGTCCGACAAGCAGGTATTTGCGGTCCTCCTTGACCAGGGTCGCATTGATCCTGGCAATCTCCCGGGCAATCTCCATGGTCCGGCCCGGATCGAAGGCCTCCGGCTTGACTAAAATAATGTCAGCCATATCCTGCTTTAGCGCATTTCCCAGGGCCTTGCCGGAAAAACAGAATGCGTTCTCGATTTCCTCTGTAGAGATATTCACCTGCTCAAGTTCGGCCCGCGCCGTCATGGGCCGGAGTTGAAGAAAGGCGAACTGTGGCGGATGGTCGGGTTCAGCGGTCAGGTTGACGGAGAACTCCATCTCCACCGGGCAACCCATCCCCTGTTCTCCCAGTTCGAGCATGTCCTTCAGGATATCGGCCAGAGGAAACTCCCGGTATTTGAGGATGTGGGCAAAGGTGAGGACCCGCTGGCCCGGGATATGAACGGTATCGCGAATACGATGCTCATCCGGTACGTAGGTGCTGGCAAGCAACTGCATGGGCTGCTCGTTCTCGGCCTCGGTCACCTCACGATACCACAGATTGGCGCCATCATTGGTTTCCAGGGAATGGCACGACTTTTCCATTTTGAGTGCATAAAAATGACGTTGGGCGTTGTCGAGAATATCTTCCACCGTCGAGCGCTGGGGAAGCACCTGGGGGTGGGCCGGTGAAAACCGGAGTGTTTTCTCGCCTTCCACCACGGTTTTTCCCAAACCCATGGCAATGGTGACGATTCCCTCCTCGGGCTTCATGCGGGCAAAGGGATAGTAATTGTGCGACTGGGCGACCCCTGAAATAGCCGGGTAAAAACTGTCGCCATAACGAGATCCCACCAGTTTTTGGATGATCACCGCCATCTGCTCCTCTTCCGTCCGGTGCCCCACCCGTTTTGAGAATGCCTTGGGTCCTTTATAATAGGTTGAGGCGTAGACCAGCTTGATGGCATGAACCAGGTGTTTCAAACGCCGTTCCGCATCGGGACAGTCGTTGGTGATCATATAGGTGCGGTAAAGGCCGGCATAGGCCCGGAACTGGGCGTCCTCCAGCAGACTGGAGGATCGGATGGCCAGTGGATAGGTCACCTGGGCCAGGTAGGCCTGAAGTCTTTCTTCGATCCAGCCCGGGAATCGACCGGCGAGGAAAAGATCGGCGATCTGCTCATCGGGCAGGTCGGTTTTGGACAGGTAGCGCAGTCCGTTGTCTTCCACAAAGGACTCGAACCCGTCGGTGGTAATCACCAGCGTCTGGGGGACAATAATATCCACCCCCTTGTAGGTGACATAAAAGTCGGGGTTCTGGCGAAGCAGGGAGGCGACAAAGGCTAATCCACGGGCTTTTCCTCCCAGCGAACCCTTGCCGATCTTAAAAAATTCCGTATCGAAATCCGCGTCCGCCGCATCGAAATCGGCAACGACCCCCTTCTGACGCCGTTTGCGTCGGTCGGCGATGATTTTGACCAGGTGGCGGCGGTGGCTCTCATCATCTGAGAAATCATCGTCGCTGATCGGGCGGACCTCGGCGGCCAGGGCCATCTCGGTGCGAGCGAACAGCCAGCGGGAAAAGTCGTTGCGGTTGCAATGGTAACGGAAGGACGCCTCCGGTATGGAAAGCATATGCTGTTCCAGCGCCTTCAAATTGGAGGCACGGCCGATTTCCGATCCGTCGGGCAATCTGAAAACGAAATCACCGAAACCCAGTTGGTCCTTGAAAAACCGGTGCACATCCTGGTGCAGGGTGCCTGAATTCTTGTCCACAAAGGCGGCGGGGATAGACGCCGCATTCGGGGCATTGGCCGTTTCTGAACTGGTAAGCAGCAGCGGAACATCAAACCGCCGAGCGCGCACATGTTTGAGAAAATCGACCCCGGCCGTCTCGTTCAAGGTGCCGTTCCGGGAAAATCGAACATCCGAAATGACCCCGAGCACGTTGGATTCGTATCGCTCGTAAAGGGTCAGCGCTTCCTCGTAATTACCGGCAACCAGGATTTTCGGACGTGCCCGCATGGTGACCAGCCGATGCTCTTCGTTGAGGGTGCCTTCCATCACCGCCTGGGTCTGGCTGACCAGCTCCCGGTATAGGATGGGAAGCAGGCAAGAGAGGTAATACGGCGAGTCCTCCACAAAGAGAATCACCCGAACGCCCGCCGCTTGGGTATCCTTTTCAGCATTCATCCGGTCTTCGGTGCTTTTCGTCAGCGCCACGAGGATGTCCGTGTTGCCGGACCAGACAAAGGTGCGATCGATTCCCGGCGCACGGTCCGGCTCTTTTATCTCGGGAGAAGGAATTGTGTCGTGGGACAGCAGAATAATCGGCAGCCCGGGCGCCTTTTTCTTTATCTTGTGGCCCAATGCAGCCGCACGCATGTCCGCCAGACGCGGCATGGTAATAACCATGTCAAAGGCTTGGTCGTCGAGGGCGGCAAGGGCCTGTTCGGCTGAGGACACCCAGGTCAGGCGTGGTGGCTGACTGAGGTTGAGGCCCCGGTACTCGTTGACGATACGCTCGGAAAGCCGGCAGTCCTCTTCCATGATCCAGGCATCATAGGGGGTGGAAACCAGCAGAATATGGCGCACCTTGCGGGCCATCAACTCGTGGAAGAGTTTGAAGCGGGAATCGGACTCATGGAAAAACGGGCGCGTGTTCAATGCCATGGATCAGCTACCTGCTTCGCGGCAGCATGGGCTGCAGAAGCGTTTGCCTCACCGATTCCGGTCAGTCAAGACAGACCGATTGAAGGTGAAGGTGCGTTGGGTGCCGGCTATTTTTTAATTTGTGTATCATACCGGAAACCAAGGTAAAAAGAAACCGCCGCAACGACTTGAGAATCATAATAGCGGTTGTTTCGGTGGCCATTGTTTGGTAAACCATTCGATATGTTACGATAATAACAAGAATCGACACTGATCTTCCCCGGCAGTTCAACCGGATCATCGGTGTCGTCCTTTTTGCAGCTGCGTGACGCCCATCCAGCACTTGCCATGGGCCGCGATCTGGTTAATTATATACAACGGTCCAAGGCTAACTAATGATATGAGCATTGCGATAACCGATGCATTGCGCATT
>JAGTUY010000150.1 GCA_018224455.1 Desulfosarcina sp. | reverse complement strand
GTCAGCGCTTCTGTCATTCGCCCACCGCCACTTTTTTCAACCGGTAATGAGATACCATCCATTCCTCGCCCCTGGCATATCCCCACAGTTCACTGCAGGCCATGAAAAAGATGCGCCAGCGCTGAAACCACAAGGCTGCATGCTTTGGGCCATAAACATCCGCCATGACCGGCATGATGGCATGTCGCCGGGCATCCATGTTTGCCAGCCAGGCCTCGGCGGTTCTGCGGTAGTGGCTGCCATTGACCCGCCAGTGTTTTTCCACCACGAGGTGCTTTTTGAAATTGAATATCAGGTCATCCGAGGGCATCATCCCACCGGTAAAAAAGTAGCGTCCCATCCAGTTGTCTTCGCCGTCGGTCTCGAAGGGATAGGTGAATTGACGGTGGGTGAAAATATGAATGAACAACCGGCCGCGGTCTGCCAGCCAGGTGTCGATCCGTGCCAAAAGCGACTCCCAGTTGCGCATGTGTTCGAACATTTCCACGGATACGATCCGATCGAAGCGCTGGTCGGTTGAAAAATGGTTCATGTCGGCGGTGATCACCCGAACATTGGCCAGACCCTGTTCACGGCAGCGCTGTTCGATGAAGCGACGCTGGGAAGCGGAATTGGAAACCGCTGTGATCCGGGCATTGGGATAGTGTTCGGCATTCCACAGGGTAAGCGACCCCCAGCCGCAGCCCAGTTCCATAATATCCATGCCGTCTGCCAGCCCGGCACGCTCAGCGGTGACTGCCAGCATGTCCGCCTCGGACTGGTCCAGAGATGTGACACCGGGATTCCAGAAACCGGCGCTGTATTTCAAATGGTTTCCCAGGACTTGTTTAAAAAAGGCCGCCGGCACTTCGTAGTGCTGATCGTTGGCCCTGTCCGTGGCAAGGGCCACGGGGCTGTGGGCCATGGTGTTCACGAATTCAGCCACCGTCTGCACATGGTCATGGCCAAACTTTTCAGACTCCGCCTTGAGCCGCAAGCGGTTCAACCGGCGGATGCCCAGCCGGATCAACGCGTCGGGCAGCCAGGCTCGGTCCGCCAGGTGGATAAGCGATTTCATGAGGCATCCTTTTTCGGGGGCCACGGAAAGAATGTGCTGGTTTTCTCGATGTAATCGGCATAGCCGGGGCGCCGGGTCTTGAGGGCTGCTTCGGTCAGGGGCACACCGGTCATTTTCAGCAGTACCATGGAGATAACTATGGGACTGATAATTGTCCACGTTCCGCCCGGTGTGGCCAGGGCCACCAGGAAGAAACCCCACCAGATTAAAAACTCACCGAAATAGTTGGGGTGGCGGCTCCAGGCCCATAAACCTTGATCCATAACCCGGCCGCGGTTTTTCGGATCGGCTTTGAACCGGGCCAGCTGCCAGTCTCCGACCGACTCGAAAACAAAACCAACCCCCCACACAGCGGTACCAACAAGGTCCAGCGCGGTGAATCGAGACGGCTCCGCCGACAGCTGCGCTTTCTGTAGTACCAGAGAAATGAACCAGAGAAAAAGCGCCTGCAGCCAGAACACCTTGAAGAGGCTGACGATCCAGAAACCCTGCCCGCTCTTCTCCCGCCACTGGCCGTAGCGGTGATCTTCCGCCTGGCCCCAGTTGCGCCAGGTCAGATAACCGGCAAGGCGCAATCCCCAGCAGGCGGTCAGGACCAGAACCAGCAGGCTGCGGCCGCCGAATCCGCTACCGGTCCAAAAGGCAACGCCTGCCACCAGCACAAATCCCAAGCCCCACAGGCTGTCCACGATGGTGACGTTGCGGCGCAATACACTGAAAATCCAGCCCACGGTCATCATCGCACCAACGGTGGCCAGGTTGATCATCGGTATGGCAATCCAGCTTTCCATGGTCATTTTTTCTATCCGATCGTTTCTGCGGGTTTCAGCGGGTCTGCAACGAGATGGCCAGCCTGACGCCGGTCTATTGCTGCCCGGATACGGCTGTGGATGTCACCGCTGATGGGGTAATACAAGGCGATTGCGATGGCCAGTAGGTTGCAAACCGATGGCACCAGGGCGTAGAGGACACGCAGGGCAAGGCGCACCGTGTCGGTCTGAGCAACGTTGGGCGTGTATCCGGTGGCACCGAGGACGGCCAGACCCACACCAACACCCACGGCGGCAGCCAGTTTCTTGGCGATAGACCACAACCCGATATATTGGCCCTCCCGGCGGCGTCCGGTTTTAAGCTCGTCGTAATCGATCACATCTGCCTGGATGGCAGAGGGCAGGGCCAGGGTGGCTCCGAATCCGATGCCGGACACCACCACCAGGATCGCATAGACGGCGGTGTCTCCCGGACCCAGAAAAAAGACACCGATGAATGCACCGGTGTTGATTGCCATGGATGCAATCCAGGTCTCTTTGCGGCCGAAGCGGTGGGCCAGGCGGACCCAGACCGGAAGGAGGAGGATACCGGTCACGAAGTAAAGCATGAGAAATAGGTCCGCCTGGCTTGAACCGAGCACGTACTGAACGTAGTAGAGAATCAGCGTTGCCGGCAGGTTGCTGCCGATGGCGCTGATCGTATAGGCGGCCAACAGGATCATAAACGGCCGGTTCTTAAAAACCGAACGAAGGTCTCGCCAGCCAACGGCTGAAGTTACTGCCGGTACGTAATCCCGCTCGTGTACGACCCTGACGCACCAGCCGCACATCCCCACGACCAAGGGGGCATAGATCACCGAAATCCAGAAAAATTGGCTGCGTTGGCCGGATGCATCCTCACCGGTCCCGAAGATGGCCTGTACCAGGGCCGGAGACGCTGCGGCGGCCAGGGTGCCGGCGATCAGAAAACCATCCCGCCAGGCAAACAAGGCCGTTCTCGCGTGGTAGTCATAGGTGATCTCAGGACCCAGCGATTCGTAGGGAACCGTGACCAGGGTCCAGAACAAAAAGAGCGCATAAATCCAGAAGGCAAACCAGAGTGTGCTCCAGGTGGTCGACACCGCAGGAGGATTGAACAGGAAAATCAGGGCGACGGCGACGAGGATTGAACCAACCATAATATACGGCCTGCGGCGGCCGAAGCGAGAGCGGGTTCGGTCGGATAGGGTGCCCATGAGCGGATCGGTTACGGCATCAAAAAGGCGCACGCCAAACAGCAGAAGACCCGCCAGACCAATATCTATTCCGACCACATCCGTATAGAATTTGGGGATGTACACATATACCGGTATGCCGATAATGGCTAAGGCAAATGCCGGCATGGCATAAGCCAAGCGTACCTTAAAGGATTCAGTTTGCATGGGGTTTAACCATCCAGGCCCAGCAGGGCGTTTTTGAACTGTCTGTCATATGGATTCTTCCCGAGCCAAAGAGAGAAAATAGCCGCTGCAAAGTCCGCCCCCTCGATGATTCCCATCGGCCTGCCGTTGAGAGCCAGTTCCGTGCCCACACCGGGAACATAGGTTAGGGCGTAGCGATCACCGGGCTGGACGTCCACATAGAGGCTGTTGTGATAGTCGATCCGTGGACGGAGACGCTCAATTGCCGCCGCGTCTAAATTACTTGACAGTCCCTTGTAGGTGGCCGGTCCGAAGTCCTTACCCTTCAGGGCGTGAAAATACTCGATCTCCAGTCGTTTGGGCGTGTCAGAAAGGACCATCTCGGGCGCAAGGCCCGGTTGGGTATACAAGGCCCCGGCGTAAGCCTTGATAAAGCGCAGGTACCGCAGCACGCCGGCACCCCTTATTGCCAACGCCTGCTGGCCAACCATCACCTGTTCGTCGAAGACTACCTTTTCAACCTCTGTGGCGTCTGCCGGCCGAACTGCCAACAGGGTCATCATAACCACCCAGGCAATGCGTTTGTTGGGCCAGAGCACTAATGTCATCGTTTCACCTCACTTCCAAGCTCGGGTCGTAAATATTCAACTCTACATATACTGACAAACATTGTCATCCGGCGATGATATTTCAATGCGGTTAGAATCGGTGGTCATTGATAGAATGAAACTGCCACTTTGATTGCGCCCTGGGTGGGTTGCCTTTAACACGGCAGGGGTCATGCCGATCTGGCAAAAACAACGCAACTGGCACGGCGGTGAAGGGCCGGTTTAGCGGTAACGCATTGACACAGATGTAAAATTATGATCATTCTGCATTATTCAGTTCTGTCGTCCATGGACGCTGGTCGTCGCGTGGATGACACGTCGAGATTACCCGCAGTCATCAGCAGGTGCCAATCCTGTCAACGCTAAAGCGAAAAACCCTCACTGCCTGCCGTGAGCGGTTTCAAAGGAGTCGCCATGAAATTCGAGGCCATCAGGAAAGAGACCGTCATGCTCAATCCGCAACAGGCGATGGCCGAGCGGCGAATCCCCAGCGAGATCCGCATCGATCCACTAACCGGCCGAACCGCCCGGATCTGCCATTTCATGAAACTGCAATGGGAAAAGCCGGATTTCGATGCCCTCGTGGCCGGCACCGAGGCCTGGTGTCCCTTTTGTGGGGACAAGGTGCTCGATGTGACCCCCTGCTTCCCCAAGGACCTCATCGCCGAGGGTCGTATGCAAAAAGACGACATGGTCATTTTTCCCAACATTGCCCCCTACGACAGCATCGGCGCGGTGGCCACATTCGGTGCCAGGCATTACATCCCCATGACGGCGTTCACGCCGGAGCACATGGCCGAGACATTCGGTTTTGCGCTGGACTTCTTCCGTCGTGTGGCAGCCGCCGGCCATCCGGAATCCGTCTACCACGTCGTTAACTGGAACTACATGCCGCCGGCGGGAAGTTCGCTGATTCATCCGCACCTGCAGGTGTTCTCCACATCTACCGCCCCCAACCTCATGCGCCAGGAAATCGAAGCTTCCAGTAATTATAAAGACTCCCATGGTTCCACCTACTGGGAAGACCTGGTGGCTGCAGAAAAGGATGCCGGCCAGCGCTACCTGGGGCAGGTTGGCCGTACGCACTGGTTGACCGCCTTTGCCCCCTTGGGCGTTGCCGGCGATGTCCTGGCAGTCGTGGAGGATGCCCGCTGCACCCTGGATCTCACTGCCGATGACGTACTGGATATGGCCACCGGCTTGGCCCAATTGATGGCCGAATACGACAAGATGGGAGTTTACAGCTTCAACATGAACTTTTTTACCGCCGCCTGGGGCGACGATCACTTTCGTTTTCACCTGCTCTTCTCGCCCCGCACCTTTTTCAACCAGAAGTTGGGCACCCCGGACATCGGCGCCCTGCGCAACCTGTTCAACGAAACCCTGTGCATGGCCTACCCGGAGGAGATCAACACGCTGCTGAAACAAGGCTTCTGATGCACAACTAATCTTTATTACAGGGAAAACGAGCCGATCAGGTGAAGTTCAGAAATTTTTTACACAATTGTGTAAATTTATTCATAACTTCCTGCCTGCCGCGATGGTTAGAATAGGAATTTTCGCAGTGATTTCATTGATATAATATTCTCTTTTTATTTGCACATTAATTGCATTTGTATTAAACATGTATTAAATTTGGTGTAATTTTTGTAGGCATCAACACGGAATAAAACCAAATTTGGCGAGGATAAAAAAATGATTGACAGAATAGATACGCATCCAACCTCTCGTGAAATTGACGATTTTGATGAGCGAAGTGGAAAAGACCGGCGAGTGATGCACACCATGCTCGAGCCGGACAGAGACAAGAGGAAAAAAAACAGGCGGAAAATGAGCCATCGAAGGGCCTTAAAAGAGTGTTGACGTGCGGGCGTTTAAGCCATGTCCGAACCCCAATGACAGTTGCCGCCGCTGCAGACTCATTCCAGCGAAACCCACTGGCAGAGGTTCATTGTATGCAACGAACCGATCGATCATTCATCGAAAGACGTACAGGAAAAGACAGAAGGCGTCTTTTCTCATTCAAAGGGTTTTTTTTGGGCAGACCGGATAGACGCAGGGCCAAAGAAAGACGGTCTGACAGCGAAAACCGTCAAAATTGGGTCCGCATCAGCAAATGGTCCAGTGTTCCCTTGAAACAGCTGAAAATATCCAAATATCTACTGAAAATATCCAAATTCAAATAGATTGCGTACTTTGTCGATCAGCTTTACGCATCGATTAGTTTTTCTTCAATCTTTTTGGCCAGATCGCCCCTGCCGCGGCTCTGAAGCGGTTCAAGCAGTTCTTTGTAGAAGGGTTCTCTTACCCGAATGGTGATGCTGAAGGCGTCCAGCCAGGCCGGATCGACTGCATTTTCTTCAAATGCCCGGGTCTTGTCCAGAAGGCCCAGGGCCTCCAGTTCCAGCATGGTGCGCACGCACTTCTCGCAGCGGCCGCAGTTGAGCTTTTCCGGCACGTTGGCCAGGCAGACACGGAAATTCTGGAAGGCCACATCCCATCCGGCCACCATTTTCAATTTTTCCATACGGGATAATCCTACATCGCGGTGGCGGATCTGAAGATCGGCGCTGCCGTACTCCGGGTCCAGCAGGGGGTGGGAGCCGCAGGGGTGCAGGTGGGGGATGTCGTAAGAAGATGCCAGCCAGGCCAGGTTGATGCGCGGGGAAAAAGCGTGCCCGGCGGCGGCCAGTACGGCGCCGAAAAACTGGTTGAGCCACAGGTCACGGTTGTCGCACAGGTGGCGGATATTCGTATAGATGGGAATAAGGGCCAGATCGGCGTCGGCGGCCACGGGCGCCATGGCTGCTTTGGCGCGTTCGAACACGTGGTATTTCGCACCCCGCTCGATTACACCGCCGATGTCGAAACCGTGGACCAGCAGGGCGTCCCTGGGGTACCCGGAATGCGTCGGGGCATAGTTGTCCTTGATCCGCTTCAGGGCGGCCAGGGAATCCATGCCCCCGGACAGGAAGATCCCCGCATGGCGTTTTTTTTCTTCATGCAGGGCCGTCCGGCAAAGCGGTGCCTCGATGGTCAGTGGTCGAAACGTGCCGTCTGTCCAGTGATGCATGAGGACCATGACCGTCTCCAGCCCCTCTTTGAGCCGGGGACAGATGGCTTCGTCGAGAGCCAGGCGCCGCTCCCCGAAATAAAGGGCCGGAATAATGCAGCCCACGGCAAAGGCATGGGGGTTGGCAAAGATCGATTCCGCGAATGCCGTTTCGGTTTCGATGAAGATTTCCTG
>JAGTUY010000149.1 GCA_018224455.1 Desulfosarcina sp. | reverse complement strand
TGGATCTGGTTGGCAACGCGCTCTTTTCCCACCCCGCTTTCCCCGAGAATCAGGACGTTGACGTTGCTTCGGGCCACTTTTTTAACCAGACCATGCAGGTTCTTCATGGCAGGACTTTTTAACTGGTCGTCGGTGTCTGCTTCCGGAACCGGATCGACGGCCTGGAGCGAATCCGGTTCCTGGCTTTCCAAGAGCATCAGCAGGATTTTTTCAGTCAGGGCTTTGCCGTCAAAAGGCTTTTCGACGTAGTCCACAGCACCGGATTTGACAGCTTTCACCGCAGCGGGAACGTTGGCATAGGCGGTCAGAAAGATAACCGGCAGTCCTGGTTGTACCTGGATGATTTCCGACAACAGGGCCATGCCATCCATCTCGGGCATCTTTATGTCGGACACCACCAGGTCGATGGGGTGGGTTTTGAGGATCTGAAGCGCCTTGCGTCCGCCATCCGCCCTGTAAACGGTGAGCCCGCAACTGGACAGCCGGGCATCTAGCACCTCCAGTACATTTCGGTCGTCGTCCACCACAAGGACCGACTGCGGGGGGGTGTGATTTTTCATGGTATCATTCGCTTGGAGCTGACATTTCGGTTTTTTTCTTCTGGATATTCTGGTCAATGGCTTCCAGCGCCTTGATTTTTTCCTTGAGCAAACGGTTTTCGGCTGCGGCTGCATCCAGCTGGCGCTGCAATTCAGCCGCCTGCGCCGCTTTTTTTTTCAGGGCGGCCTGATCGGTTTGAGACGGTTGGTCGCTCTGCTGCCGGTCCTCCTTGGGCTTGTCGACAGGCGCTGCGGCTTCGGCGGAAGGCTTTGCTGCCGGCGGATAAATCTTGATTACCCGAGTGGTGCTTTTGGGCGTCATGCGAGCGATTACCGGGTCGAGCAGGGTCAGCTCCCAGGCATCATCATTTTCCGCAGCAGATTTGCCGAAATCGTGCCACAGGCCAATAGCGACGGTATAGTCCGCTTGAGTATCCGCCAGCATCAGGCGGCAACAGATTTCCCCCAGCCACGCCTTTCGAGCCAGTTTTTTATCGGTCTTGGCCGTCGAAAGCGTCATGAACAGCTCCATGGCCTGTTGGTAATCACCGTCCCTATAGACCGCCAGGGCGCTCTCAAAGGACGCATATTCCGAACTGAATCGCTTTCGGTTCATCCTGTCGTCAAAATCCTGTAAAACGGACGCGCAGCCCGCAAGCAGCCCAGTGGCGATGATCAGGATGATCATCAGACGGTTCGATTGGCTCCATACACGTGTCATGGGGTTCCTAATTTTTATTCATCCACCTTCTTTGACGCATACCGCTTTCGTTTTAATCCCCATCGCATGACAATTCAAGCAAATTCAACGATTGCCGCTCACACCGCCAAGCCGGCATCTTCACTCGGGTGCGCATGGCAGGGTGAATCCGAAGGTGCTTCCTTTGCCCACCTGGCTGCTGACCCACACGGTGCCGTGGTGGGATTCGACGATGTTTTTGACAATGCTGAGTCCCAAGCCGACGCCTTCCAACCGCTCGCGTTCGCGCTGGCCCCGATAGTATTTGTTGAACAAAAAGGCTTGATCTTCGTCCAGAATACCGGGGCCGTTGTCTTTGACGAAAAAGGAGAGCCGGTTTTTCGTCCGGTGTTGGCGGACACCGACGGTGATACGGGTTTCGGGTTCGGAAAATTTGACGGCGTTGGACAGATAATTCAACATGGCCTGCTGAAGCTGTTTGCTGTCGCCGACGACAGGAGGCAATTGGGAGGGAACGTGGATATGCATATCGATGTTTTTTGCCTCGACGGCCAGCTTGATGCTCTTGGCACATTCGGAGATGAAGGTGTGCGGATCGATGGGCTCCAACTGCATGTTCAGCAGGCCTGGCTCCAGCCGGGACGCCTGCATCAGATGGCTCAGCAGGTTGGTGATACGGCTGATTTCCGCACCGGCGATTCCCAAAAATTTCTCCTGCCGGCTGTTGATGGAACCCATTACCTCTTCGCGAATCATGTTGACCGACTCGCGGATGGTTGTCAATGGCGTGCGGATCTCGTGACTGAGCATGGAGATGAAATCGGACCGCATGCGTTCCTCTTTGCGCAGGCGATTGGACATTTCGTTGAAGGCATGGGCCAATTCGCCGAATTCATCCTGGCTGCGGACCTTAAGGGGGGTGCTGAGCCGATCTGAGGAGATCTCCCGAATGCCATCCATTAGTTCCCGCAATGGGCGGATCATGGAATAGGCTATGTAGCAAATGCCCAAAAAGCCCACCAGGCTGGAGACCGCCAGGCCGATGAGCCCGTTTTTGGCGGAAAGCCGACCCTTGCGAACCACTTCCCGTGTGGCCTGTTCGATTTCAAGCTCATTTTTCAGCCGTTCGTCGGAAATTGCACTGATCCAGCTGTTGACGATCGCTTCAGGGATCCAGAAGGTATTTACTGCTTCAGGGTCCTTAACCTTACCGCTCAGGTATGTGTAAACCTCCGCCGCGTTGGGATAGGTATCGTAATCATGACTGATGTCCCGCCACACATCGGAAATGTCATGGCCCATCGCGGTCAGCCGGATCACCTGAGCCAGGTTTTCTTCAAAGGCGCGTTGCGCTTCATTGAAGAAGACCAGGTAGTCGGCTTTTTTGAGCAGCAGGTACTTCTGTTTATTCTCTTCCATGCTCAGCAGGGTTTCCATCATTTTTTTCGCCCCGGAGGCAATGGCATAATTTTTCGTCACGATGGATCCGGACATTCTGACCACCTGCTGGACATCGATGTATAGGACCAGGATCGTACCGTAAAAAATAGCGATGATGACAAGAAACCAGACCAGCAGCTTCCCGGTGATTCCAAATCTCAGATTCATTGGCGGAGGTGCTTTCCAATCAAGGGTGGACCATCTCTTCTGATGTCTCTGGCTACCGTTAACACAACTCCTCGAGGCAAATCAAACACCGGCGGACGTTCAAAAAACGCCCGCCTTGCAAAGGCCATTCAGGGAGAGTATCGGATCGCCTTTGAGCGGCGCCGATTCTCCTGCGCCGATTTCATTCCAGAGCGACGACCAGGCCGGGACCGAAGGAATGCGGCTGCGCGGGTCCGATCCGGTGAACCTTCTGCCGTGGTGCCCGATCGGAATTGATCCCAGACGGCAGTCCTGAAGGCAGAGTGGGTTTTCTGCCGAGTGGGCAGCGATGGCTATCACTTGCTGCGTTGGGGGTGGGGCAGGCATCTGGCCACGATAAATTCAGTGATTGCCTGGATGTCGGCAGTCGCGAACTGGGGAACCGTCACCGCCAGGGGGGTGTCGGCAACCACGGCCATCAGGGTGTCGTCTTCCAGGCAGGCGGGATGTTGATGTCGTTCCACCCTGAAAATCTCAATTTTTGGAGCACGGTCGCTTTTAAATCCTTCCGTGATCAGCAAGTCCATATCTTCGAAGTAAGGGACTAGATCGTCCAGACGCTCGCTGGGTACATCTTTGATCATGGCGATCTGGCCGGGGGACGCGATCATCACCGTATCGGCGCCCGCCTGTCTGTGACGGTAGCTGTCTTTCCCTTTCCGATCCATATCAAATCCGTGATGGGCATGCTTGACAATGCCGATGCGATAGCCCCGGCGTTTCAGCTCGGGGATCAGTCGTTCGATGAGCGTGGTTTTGCCGGATTCCGACTTGCCCACGATGGAGATAACAGGCGGCAAGATAAACTCCTTTTCCATTCACATTGCGCAAAATGTCACTGCTCGCGCCGTTTGCCCGAAAAAATTAAGCCGGGAGACAGCCAAAGTCAAGACAATTAAAGCCTCGAAAATGGGGTTGAACGGTTGACTTTATCGTTCCCTGTCAGCGGGCCCTGTCGGCGGTTTTGGTTGCGGCGGTGCACGGGAAAATTGTCGGGACGGGTCGGTCAGATGGGCAGCGATCCTTCACTCTCGGGATCGGTCGATTCGTGGGTGTAGTGTTGGATGATATCTCTCAGCTTGCGCTTCTGGATCAAGGTCAGGCCGTTGAATTGAATGCCCTGGCGATTGATCCGCCTGTTTTTAAATGGCAGCGAACCGGTTTCCCTGTCTGACACGATCGTAAAGGGAATATGGTTGATGCCGGTGGGGTCATCTGTCGTTACTATCCGCAGGGCGTGGGCGCGCATTCCCATGGTGAAACCATGATCCTCGTAGTAATAGGACAGGCCGCCCATATGGATGTCGCCGACCTGGTTTCTGGAAAGGGTGTTGTCAAAGATCACGAAAAGGCCTTTACGCGCCTTGCGCCGTCGCCGCTTGCGAAACTTGAATTGTATCAGGCGTAACAACATTTCTCTCATGCAAGAACCGTCCACGCGACCATCGATCAGAATATGGATTGGCGGGCATTGAAATCGCTAACCGGGTAAGATGGGAAAACGGGAAACGTCTGTGCGGGAGATTCAGATCCAGTGCGAATGCCGTTCGTCATATAAACCGCATTTCCTGCGGATTGGCAACCTTTTTTATGACGCGCCGGTTGATGGATCGACGCATGAACGACGGTAAAGAAAAGGGCCGATTGGGCATTTACCAGCATTGGCTTGTATCCTTTCCATCTGGCAGATGGCGTCGGCAGGCCAGGGCAAAATCTTCCGGGTAGTGCCCGTTGATCCAGCGTAACTGGGCTTCGCTGAATGCTCCGGGGGAATCCGGCAGCCTGGGCAAAAAGGCAATCAGCAAGCGATGGTCCGCATCGCCAGCGACGACGGAAGTCGAATATTCAATGGTGGTGATCATGCGGGCCCCCATGGCCCCCAGCACTTTGACGGCGGCCAACAAGGCCCGGTCCAGTGATCGGCGCATGGGCGTATCGGCCTCAAGGATGCTGCCCACCGGTGTTTTTGGCATCAGGTTCAGCTCCCATTGTGAGGTCTGGGCCTTGGGCACGAATAGCATCATCCGATCGTCTTCAAAAACCACCAGGCTCTGTTCGCGTTGCGCGTTTCCATCCATCCGCCGGTTGTCCACGATTGCCTGCTGGTAGCATTCAAAAAAGCCTCTCCCCGTTTCATGACGGAATGCCTTGACGAAATCGCTTACCAAATCCCCGCATGCGTATGCCGGAAGGGATCCCTCGTCCGCGGCCAGCGGCACCTCGGTCGGGATCAGGGCGAACTGCTGGTGGATCTGCTGGTGGGAGGCATGCAGGCGGTATCCGCTGGGTGCGTAGTCAAACCCGTAATTCCAGCCCCACAGGGTTCGATCAAAGGCAATGGTTTTACCTCCCTTCAACTCCCTTAAGATTTTCAGCCTCAGCATTTCCAATTCATCGATGGTCAGGGTTCGCCCGCCGGCCACGGGAGGGACACCCACCAAGCCGGCCAAGCGGGAATAGCTTCGCTGGTAGTAAAGATGGCGCATGCCGGTCATATCCTGCAGGGTCAGCTCCTGCAAGCGGTATCGCACGGCGTTGTCGGCCATGTTGGCGGCGTAGTGACCCCAGGGGATGTAGGAGTTCCTGCGCAGGTACTCGAACACATGGCTGTCCGGGTTGGATTGGCACCATTCACCGACGATCTCACTCTCTCCCTGGGTGCCGGGGCGAAGCACCATCGCCTGTTGATAAACGTGGGGCAGGTGTCGGTTGTTGGCCACGGCTTCGAACAGGCCCTCATCCGCAATCACCGCCTTGATTCGTCCGTCGGATCGCCTCTCATAGGCCAGCCCCCAGGGGTGACCGCTGTTTTCATCGTAGCATAAGGTGCAGGCCATATGGGCCAGGGCACACAGGTCCCGGGCATCGGTGGATGTTACCGCCAGAGCCAGCTGAAGCGGGCGGGGCAAGCTGCGAATGGCCTGGGTGGCCGACCGTTCATCGGAATGACCGTCAAAGAAAGAGATCTCCGGTGCCTCCGGCAGTGCGATGGCCTCGGGCTTGCGTGCACGGACGTCAGCCCATGTCTTGCCGATGTAGGTGGTTCCCCTGAAGGGGAAGGCGTTGGGAACCTCGAAGATCCAGTCCGCCTTCGGTGCGTGGACCGGCCCGCGAGGAAAATTGGCATCATTGCGGTGACGGGTTCCCTCCGGCAACGTGCCCAGGTCGTCCAGTCGGTCCGTTTCACGAAAATTGTCTGCGGTGAAATGCGGCCGGTGCAGGCCGACGATAAACCGGCCCACTGGTGAAACACAGGTGCGCAGCTTCATGCCCGTTGTTCCCAATTGTTTAAATGATAACCGCGTTTTTAAAAAGATACATCACTTGTCAACACATGTGCCAGCGACGGCCGACACAGCGACTGCTTTATCTCATAATCGGCATTTATTTGCGAGCGTCTAAATCCGGTTGGATCGGAAACAAGGCTGCCTATGGTTGGTGATTCGGTTATTTTATAACGATATCTGCTGGTTTTGAAGATTTGGCATAGATTTTTCATATTTGCAAGTGTCTGCATCAACCCGGTTGGCTGAACAGCGCTTCAAGGACTGCCTAACATATTGATATCTAATTTAATATAGAAAGTGAGGGGGAAGTGACGCAACCGTCATCGCCAACGGCAATTGCTGTGATTGGACTGGCATGTCGATATCCTGACGCAGCCACGCCCCAACAACTGTGGGAAAATGTACTGGCCCGGCGGCGGCAGTTCCGGCGTATCCCTGATTGTCGGTTGCCCCTTGCGGACTATTTTGATGCGGATAAAAAAGCGCCTGACAAAACCTATGGCCGCCAAGCCGCAGTCCTCGACGGTTTCGATTTCGACTGGGCTGGCAGGCGAATCCCGTTTTCCACGGTGCGCACCACGGATATCGTACACTGGCTGGCCCTGGAAACCAGCTTGGCGGCTGTGGCCGATGCCGGCTACACCCGCGAGACCCTGCCTGGTGAGCGCACCGGCGTCATTATCGGCAACACGCTTACCGGCGAGCAGACCCGGGCCAACACCATGCGGCTGCGCTGGCCCTTTGTCCGTCGGGCGCTGCAGGCTGCCGCCCGGACCCAGGGGATGAATGACCGGCAGATTCAACGGCTCTCCCGGACCCTGAAGGATCGCTACACCGCCGTCTTCCCGCCGGTGGACGAGGACACCCTTGCCGGCGGGCTTTCCAATACCATTGCCGGTCGCATCTGCAATCATCTGAACCTTATGGGCGGGGGCTTCACCGTCGACGGGGCCTGCTCTTCATCGCTGCTGGCCGTGGCCCATGCCGCCTCTCGCATGGTGGACCAGGATCTGGACCTGGCCATCGTGGGAGGCGTGGACGTCAGCCTGGATCCGTTCGAGCTGATCGGTTTTGCCAAAACCGGCGCACTCACCGACGGTGACATGACGGTGTACGACCGGGGCGGAAAGGGATTCATCCCCGGCGAGGGCTGCGGTTTCATGGTGCTCAAACCCCTGGCCGCAGCCCGACGGGACGGCGACCGTGTATACGCAGTGATTCAGGGCTGGGGTATCTCCTCGGACGGCGGCGGTTCAGGCATTACGGCGCCCAGCGTTTCCGGCCAGGCCCTGTGCCTGGAACGGGCCTACCTGCATGCACCCCATGGGGTCGAAGACCTGGATTTCATCGAGGGCCACGGCACCGGCACCACCGTGGGAGACCGCACCGAGTTGGAAGCCATCGCCCGGGTGCTGGGGCGGAAACCGATCCCCCACGGCCAATTGCGACCCTGCGGCATTACCTCTCTGAAATCCATCCTCGGGCACACCAAGGCCGCCTCGGGCATCGGTGGACTGCTCAAGGCCGTGATGGCGGTCAACCGACGGGTGGTCCCCCCGACCGCCGCCTGTACCGAACCCCACCAGGCCTTCGATACGGATGCCAGGCGCCTCTACCCCGTTCGCCTGGGCCGGCAGGAACCCGCCGACAGGCAGCTGACCGCCGGCGTCTCTTCCATGGGTTTTGGCGGCATCAACTGCCACATCACGCTGGTTTCTGGTGATAAACCCGACGATCGACTGGCGCCCCGCATGGATGAAGGGGTGCTGATGGCCCATGCCCAGGAGAGTGAAGTGCTGGTGCTGGGTGCCGGCAGCAAATCCGCCATGCTGGAAAACCTGGCGGCCCTGATCAAGACTGCCGACGGCATCAGCGTGGCCGAAATGGCCGACCTTGCGGCCGACCTGAGCCGGCAGCTGCCCACCGATGCAACCATCCGGGCCGCCATCGTCGCCGGCCGCCCCGACGACCTGACCGCCCGGCTGACCCAGCTGGAAACATTCCTTCGCCGAGATGAGACCGACGATGGCGCCAGCCCGGCCGTTGCCTTGGGGCCCGACATTTGGCTGGGAATGGGCCTCGCCAACCCACGGATCGGATTCCTGTTCCCCGGCCAGGGTTCTCAGCAGCTCAATATGGCCCGGATGCTGGTGCAACGGTTTTCGTGGGCGCGATCGATTGTGGAACGGGCAGACATGATCACCCGCGATCTGACCGGCATGCCGGTCAGTCGACTGATATTCCGGGACACCGACCGGGCACCCGGTCCCGAAGCGCGGGATCGATGGTTCAGCGCGCTTTCCCGAACGGAAAACGCCCAGCCGGCCATCTGTCTGGCTTCCATGCTCTGGCTTGATTTCTTCACCCGTTTGGGTATCCGTCCCGAAACCGTGGGTGGACACAGCTTAGGAGAACTGACGGCCTGTTTCGCCGCCGGTGGATTCGATGCGGACACCCTTTTGGAATTTTCGGCCCGTCGCGGACGGGTCATGTCCGGTCAGACCGGCGTGTCGGGTGCCATGGTCGGCCTCCGTTGCGACGAGTCCACCGCACTGGCACTGATACCGCAGGTCAACGGATACCTCACCGTGGCCAACCTCAACAGTCCCCGCCAGACCGTGCTTTCCGGCGAAGCGGAGGCGGCGCAAGCCATGGTCAGAATTGCCCGGGAAAATGGGATCGGTGCACGAATGCTGCCGGTATCCGGCGCCTTTCACAGCCGTCTGTGCGCGGATGCTGCCCGGCAGGTGGCCGATATGGCGTTGCTTTCGAGACCGATGGAAACGGCGGCGTGCAGGATCATTTCCAGCATCGACGGAGATACGATTGGGCCTGAACAACCCCTGAACGAACACTTCTCCCGACAGATTCGGTCACGGGTGGATTTCATTCGTATGGCCCGGAGCATGGCGGCAGGCTGTGACCTGATCGTCGAGCTGGGGCCGGGTCGGGTGCTGACTGGACTCACCGGAGACGTTCTGGGTGAAACGGGGCCGGCATGCCTGCCGGTGGAGGGAACCGCCGGCGGTACCTTGGACCTGAACCGCGCCCTCGGTGCGGTCTTTGCCCAGGGTGTGCCGATCCATTGGGAGGTGCTTTTTGAAAACCGGCTGATCCGTCCCTTCGTACCGGCAGATCAAAAAACCTTTGTGGTCAACCCCTGTGAAAGTCTGCCCCGGACCGACAGTCAGGACGACGATACCGCCGGCATGCCGGCCGACGAAATACACACCGTGCTGGCCGAGGCCTTCACCGGTGTCCCGGAGGCACTGGTGACTCGCTATCTGGAGTCGCGGGGGGCCTTTTTAAATCGGGTGGTGCAGGCGGATCTCGCCTTCTGGGACCCCGACGCCCGGCTGGTGGATGCCGGTGCGGGTGGAAAAGGGGGGCTGGCGGCCGGCCGTCCAGCGCCGGCCCAGGCCATTTTGTGGCGGCTTGTCGCCGAGGTGACCGGCTTTTCACCCGAGACCCTCTCCCCGGAGTCCCGGCTTCTGGACGATTTGAACCTGGACTCCATCAAGGCCGGTGACCTGATTGCCCGCTTTGCCAAGACCTGCGGTGTGGCGTTTCCCGATCCCGCCCTGCTGGCCAATGCCGCTTTGGGCGAACTGGCCAACGCCGCCCAGCGGTTGGGCGGTGATGGTCCAGGGGCGGACGGTCCTTCGGCAGTTGACCGCACTGAACTGAGCAGGCTGCTGGTGGACATGGTATCGGAGATCACCGGATTTCCCAAAGCGAGCCTCGATCCGTCCATGCGGCTTCTGGACGATCTGAACCTGGATTCCATCAAGGCGGGTGACCTGATCGTCCGCCTGTCTGCGGAGGCAGGGGTTTCAGGTCGAGTGGATGCGTCGTCGCTGGCCAATGCCAGTCTGGAGCAGGTGGTTGATCGGATCGCCGCCGGACTGGGATCGCAACCGGTCGTGGCGTCAGCACCGCCGGATGCGCTGGCCGAACTGCTCGACCAAGCCGTTCGAATCACCGGATTCTCAGGTGACGACCTGAATGCGGACCTGCAGATCGAGAAGGATCTCCAGCTGGGGGCGGATAAGCTGAAAACGCTCGTCCAGCAGACCGCCTCGGCTCTGGGCATACAGGCTCGTCTGGACCTGGAGCCCCTGCGCACGCGCACCCTGCGACAGATCAGCGAGATCCTGAACCGGATGGCTGTTGAACAGCATGGTGACGGGGCCGAACCCGCAACAACTGCCGACCAGCCCACCTGGGTGCGTAATTTCAACATGGATTTGGTGGAAACCCCCTACCCACAGCTTCCCGACACCTGGCGGATGCGCTCGGAAAACGACTGGCAGAAAGCCCGGGTACTGATTCTTCACAGTGAAGATACGGCAGATGTGGCTGAGGTACTCGGGGGGCATTATTTTCAGCGGGGTGCCTTCACCCGAGTGCACGATTTCGACGCCGAAGGAGCGGCGGAAGATGTGCGCGATCCGGCGTTTTCCCACCTGGTGGCCATTTTACCCAAAAACGGTCATCGAGAAAAAGATCGATCGGCGCTGCTGAATCGGCTGATCCGGATGCGGGCCAGCCTGATATCGGTGCCGCCGGCGGCCAGTGCCCCGAGACGGCGCACCACCGTGGCCTGGATTCAGTTCGGCGGCGGATTTTTAGGTCGGGATCCGCGCTTCTCACGGTTGGATCGTTGTGGTGCCATGGCCCTGGCAGCCAGCCTTCACCTGGAACGGTCGGACCTTCGGGTTCGTGTGATCGATTTCTGTCCGACCTTGTCCGCGGAGACGATCGCCTGGGAAACCCTGGCCGAGACCATCACCCAGGACAGCTTTGCCGCCGTGGGATACGATCTGAATCGCATCCGCCGGACGTTGTCTCCGCGGCTCGTTCAGCCGGCGGCCTATGAGAAACGGAAGGTCCAGTGGTCGGGCGATGATGTGATTCTCGTCACCGGCGGGGCCAGGGGCATCACGGCTGCATGTGCTCTGGCCGTGGCGCGGGAAACCGGTGTGCGTATGGCCCTGGTGGGGCGGACCCCACATCCGGATCAGTCGGCGAAAACTTCCGCTTCGCAGGAGATCCGCACCCTTTTGGACAAGTATGCCGTCCTGGGACTGGCGGTCGACTATTTTTCCTGCGACATGACCGATCGAGATGCGGTGATGGCGATGCTGACCGCGGTCGCAGAGCGTCTGGGGCCGGTTACCGGGATCATCCACGGCGCCGGACTCAACCGGCCGCGGCTCACCGGCCAGGTCAATCCCGAGCAGGCTTTTTCCGAAACCGCCCCCAAGGTGCTGGGCATGCTGCACCTGCTGGACGCACTCGACGAGAAGCCACCCAAGCTGATTGTGGGGATGGGGTCGATCATCGGCATCACCGGCATGCCCGGCAACGGCTGGTACGGTTTTTCCAATGAGGTGATGGACGTTGCCCTTCGTGGCTTCACCGCCGAACACCCCCAGACCTGCATGGCCAATGTGGCATACAGCATCTGGCGCGACGAAGGCATGGGCGCCCGCATGGGCAGCGTGGACCTGCTGCGCGACAAGGGCATCGATGCGATTCCAACGGAAGAGGGCGTCAACCGGTTCCTCAGGGTATTCACCCATGATCCGGGCCGCAGGCAGACCGTGGTGACCGCCCGTATGGGGGGGCTCGATACATGGAACCAGGTGCTGCCCGATGCGCCCCAGGGACGGCGATTTCTGGAGGATCGAACCCATTTGACCCCCGGGGTTGAAGCGGTATTCTCGACGCATCTGTCCCTTGAGACCGATCCCTACCTAAGCGACCATTATTTCCAGGGATCTTATCTTTTCCCGACGGTTTTCGGGCTGGAGGCCATGGCCCAGGCCGCGCTTTATCTCTGCGGCAACACCGATCTGTCGCGCGTGCAGATTCGGGATGTCCGCCTCCTGCGGCCGATCACGGTCGATCCCGAAACGGGTGCCGACATCACCGTCCGCGCGATACTGGCCGAGACCCAAGCCGACGGACAACAGGTGGTTCACGCCGGTATCGTCAAGCAGGGAACCGGGGTTGGGTCGGACTTCTTTGCAGCTACACTCGTCTTCGGTGCGACCGACCCTGCGCCGCTGGAAACCGTTGCCCATCCGGACTCCCCCTTGCCCCTGGTTCCTCAGACCGACCTGTATCGGCCCAGCCTGCTTTTCCAGGGGCCTCGATTCCAGGGCATCCAGACGGTCTGGGATATCCGGGAAACCGGTGAGCGAGCCGGGACAGCGCTTTTTACCGCCCGCATGACGCCGGCAGATCAGGTGTCGATTGCCGCCTTTGGCGGGGAGAACCGTAACGGCTTGTGTCTGGGGGATGCATTTTTTACCGACACCCTGCTGCAGAGTGCGGCCCTGCTGGTGCCCCAGGATACCAGTCTGCCCGTGTCCATCGACCGCTTGGACCTGTTCCCTGAATTTTTCAGCGCATCCTCCCCCGCCATCGTGCACGTGGAGCTTGTGGGGCAGGAGGATCGGGACCTGGTTTACCGGGTGATTGCCGTGAGTGAAAACGGAACCGTGAGGGCGGCGCTTGAAGGCTATCGGTTGCGGATCCTCAAGCACCATGACGACTATCCGACGGTGACCGACCTCGTATCGCCCGCGGATCGGGATCGCCGAATGGCCCGTCAGGCACTGGACGAGGCGTGTCGACGCTTGGCGGTAACGTCACTCCACCTGGAACTGGCCCCTATCCCCGATATCCATGACAAGAGCAAGCAGGAACGGCGGGAGGCGGAGTTGCCGATGCTGCAACGGGCACTGTCTGCCGCGGCCGAGCGATACGAGGTCTCCAGCTTGCCGCTGTCGGTTCAGTGGCAGGAAAGTGGCAATCCGACCGTTGCCGATGTGGCGGCATCCGTTCTGGATGTGTCCCTGACCCACGAGGACCGGATCTGCCTGTGTGTCTGCGGCCCCGGGCCGGTGGGCTGTGACCTGGCCGCCATCACCGCCAGGTCCCGTGAGGGATGGAACGGCCTGCTCGGCGATGGTCGAACGGACCTGTTCGACAGCCTCATCAACCAGGGGGAAGCCCTGGACAGTGCCGGTACACGCATCTGGGCGGCGACCGAAACCTTGGCCAAAGCTACCGGTCGGTCCGATGCCACCCTTGTGATCGTGGACAAGAAAGACAAAGCGGTGCTGTTCGCCGGAGATGATAAGGGCTGGAAATCCATCCAGATCCTCACCCTGGCCATTCGCCTCACCTGGGGGGCACCCCAGATTCTGGCCGTCACGGTCGCCGCACAGGCCCTGCCGCGCGTTCCGGCACACCTGCTGACCTCAGATTATCCGGGATACGAACCCTTGTATGAGACCCGCCCTTTCGAGATGATCGAAGGGGGGCCCCAGGGTCAGCTGGTGTTCGTCCAGCGGCTGCCGGTGACCTTCCAACCCAGTGCCAACCTGAGCCGCACCATCTATTTCTCCAACTTCATCAAGTGGATGGGCAACACCCGTGAAGCGTCGGCCTGGCCGGTCCTGGCGGAAATGTCCGATCAGTTTGCCAGCGGCCGCTGGGGCGGGGTGACCAATTACGGCCACCTGAAGATCCTCGGGGAAGCCGGCACCAGCGACCAGATTGAAATTCTCATGTGGGTGTCCGACAACAGCGGGCCGGAGAATTCCACCATGACCCTATCCTACGATTTCCGCAAAATACTCAAAGGCGGCGGCTACCAGCGCCTGGCGTTCTGCCGGCTGCAGACCACCTGGGTGGAAATCCTGGGGCCGGGGGTGGCGAAAGTGGCCCCCTATCCGGCCTACTACGGCCAGTTCATCGAAGACATGTGCCCGCAGTTCGACGCGCCGGACACGCCCGAACCCTTGCCTGAATCCCTGGGCCATCTGTTCGACGCCGCGGATGATCCCGTGGTCTACATGGCTCCGTCCGGGCCCGTTGTTCGTCCCATCGTGCGGGAGCAGACCTTTGAAACCACCCTGGCCCACGCCAACCTGGTGGGCAATATCTATTATGCCAACTACTACGAATGGCAGGGCCAGATTCGCGACCGCTTTTTCTACGAACTGATTCCGGAGTACTTCGGAGGCATTGGGGAAAAAGGTGAGCTGCTGGCTCTGGAGAGCCGTGTGGATCACCTGCGCGAGGCCATGCCCTTCGACCGCGTCGTGCTCACCCTGGCGGTCAAGGAGCTGCGGGCCTGCAGCGTGGTTTTCCACGTGGATTACTTCCGCCTGGAGCCGGACGGCTCGAGGGTGAAGATTGCCCATGGCCTGCACCGGGCCGTGTGGATCCTGCGCGATGAACAGGGCCGGCCGGTGGCCACACCATTGCCTGCCAAGGTGCAGGCGGCACTTGATGCCGCCATTGGCGAGACGGGTTAGATTATACCCCTTGTCCTCATACAAAAAGGGAGACGACTTTAAACCGGTTGACGTCCACCAACCCTTTGTCCGTCAGCTTCAGGTCCGGGATGACCGGCAGGGCCAAGAAACCCAGGGTCATGAAGGGGTCGGAAAGGCCGGCTCCCAGATTTTTTGCTGCGGCGATCATCCCGTCCATCTGTTGCAGGACGGTCTCCACCGGCTGGTCGGACATGAGCCCGGCCACAGGAAGGGGCAGGCTGGCCAGGACCGTGCCGCCGCCGACGGCCGCCAATCCGCCGTCCATCTTAACCACGGCGGCCACAGCCGCCTGCATCTCGGCATCTGAGACCCCTGTTACGATAATGTTGTGCGAGTCGTGGGCCACGCTGGAAGCGATGGCACCGTGCTTCAGCCCCATTCCGGTTACGAACCCCCTGCCGGTATGGGACTGCCCCGTGTAGCGGTCCACTACGCATATTTTGATCACGTCCCTGGCCGTATCGGCCACGGCAAAGCCCTCTTTCTGCGTCACATCCATGATTTCGCAGCGAGTGACCACCTGGTCGGCGATGGCTCGGATGACGCGCATGCGTCGGCTTTTGGCCGGTATCGAAAAATCCAGACCACCTGGATCCAGACGCATGGACGGCGGCACGGCCACTGCGGCAGGCCGCTGCACCCCGGGCAGCAGACTGCCGTTTTCAGCCACCGGCCGGCCCATGTAAAACACCTGTTCTGCGCGGATGTCCGCCAGGTCGGAGAAGACCACCAGATTGGCCTTGCGGCCCGGGGCGATCGCCCCGGCATCCCTGATGCCGAAGTAGTCGGCCGGGATGATAGTGCCCATGCGGATGGCCGTCAACGGGTCCAGCCCTTTGGCCACCGCCTTGCGGATCACCGCGTCCACGTGACCCTCGGTCAGAAGGTCGTGGGGGTGCCGGTCGTCGGTGCACCACATCATCCGGTGCCAGGTATCCGCGTTGATGACCGGAAACAGGGCGTCCAGGTTGCGGGCGCAGGTGCCCTCGCGCACCATGATGTGCATGCCCAGCTCCAGCTTTTCCAGCGCCTCGTCGGCGTTGGTGCATTCGTGGTCCGAGGCGATGCCGGCGGCCGCGTAGGCGGACAGCCGGCGGCCGCAAAGCCCCGGGGCGTGGCCGTCCATGGTGCGGCGGTGGCTGCGGGCCAGGGCCAGTTTGGCCATCACATCGGCGTCGGTGAAGATCACGCCGGGGTAGTTCATCATCTCGGCCAGGGCCACGATGCGCGGATGCTTGAAGAAGGGTGCAAGGTCCCCGGCATCCAGCCGGGCGCCGGCGGTTTCCATGTTTGTGGCCGGCACGCAGGAGGGCAGGGCGAAGAGGCAGTTCATGGGCTGGCCCTCGGCGGATCGCAGCATGTAGTCGATGCCCGCCGCCCCCAGCACGTTGGCGATTTCGTGGGGATCGGCCACCACGGTGGTCGTGCCGCAGGGGGCCACGGCGCGGGCGAATTCGGCGACGCAGGTCATGGAACTTTCTATGTGGACGTGCGAGTCGATGAACCCGGGGGCCGCGTAGCGGCCTTCGAGGTCCATCGTTTTCGCAGCGTCGTAGGCGCCAAAGCCCACGATCGTGCCTTCTTTGATGGCGATGCTGCCGTCGATGACCCGGCCTGAAAAGACATTTATGATCCTCGCATTGATCAGCAGCAGATCCACCGGGGCATCGCCCCGGGCCGCGGTGATGATTTTCGTATAATCCATTGCTTTATTCCTTATGCGTAATAACATTGAGGCTTGATCGGATTTCACGGCCGATCGCATTGACGCGGTCGATCACTTCGCCGATGTCGATCGTCAGCAACCGCCGATCTCTCACCACCTGCCTGCCCGCCACCAGCACGTGGCGCACGTCGGCGCCGCCGGCCGCATAGACGATGTGGGATTCGGGGTGGTACATGGGTGTCAGGTGGGGGGTCCGGGTGTCGAGGATGACGATGTCCGCCTGTTTGCCGATCTCCAGCGAGCCGATGCGATCCGCCATACCGACGGCGTGGGCGCCGTCGATGGTCGCCATGTTGAGCACACTGGCCGCATTCAGGGCCGTGGGATCAAAGGTCGCGACCTTGTGCAGTTTGGCGGCCGTGCCCATTTCACCGAACAGGTCCAGGTTGTTGTTGCTGGCGCAGCCGTCGGTGCCCAACGACACCGTTACCCCGGCTGACTGCATCGCGGTCACCGGTGCGATGCCCGAGGCCAGCTTCATGTTGCTTTCGGGACAGTGGGCGACGGCGCAGCCGCGCTGTTGGATGGTGGCGATGTCCGCTTCGTCCACCCAGACGCAATGGGCCAACAAGGTGCGGCGGTCGAGAATGCCCAACCGGTCCAAGTGGGCGACGGGGCTGAGGCCTTTTTCCTTGATGGATTGATCGCGCTCGAAGCGGGTTTCAGCTACATGCACCTGAAATATCAATCCTAATTCGTCGGCGACCGCCTTGGCCGCCTCGAGGGTCCTTTCGCGGCAGGTGTAGGGCGCATGGCAGAAGATGGACGGTGCGATGAGCCGGCTGCGGTCCTTCCAGTGTTGGGCATAATTTCTGGCGTAGGCGATGTTGTTGGCCGGATCCGGCACACCGGGGGCCGGACCATCGATGACCCCCTGGCCCAGCACGGCCCGCAGGCCGGTTTCAGCGACGGACCGGGCCACCGCATCTTCGTGGAAATAACCCCCGCAGCAGCAGGTGGTGCCGGACAACAGCATCTCCGCACAGGCGAGCAGCGTGCCCCAACGCACCGTTTCGGGGTCGATGAAGCGGGCCTCGGCCGGGAAGATATGCGTCTTGAGCCAGTCCATCAACGGCAGGTCGTCGGCCAGGCCCCGGAACAGTGACATGGGCAGATGGGTGTGGGTGTTGACCAGACCGGGCATGACGATGCCGCCGGCCGCGTCGATGGTCATTTTGGCCGTTGGCGGCGGTGACTCCGGTGCGGTGGCTTCGATGGTCCGGATGACGCCCTCATGAATGCCGATCCATCCATTATCGATGATTCGCATCCGGTCGTCCACAGTCACCAGGGTCCCATTGTGGATCACGACTTCGACGCTCATGTTAGTCTCCCCGGATCGTTTTGGCGATCTGCCAGGCGTCGGCCATGATCTTTTCCAGGTCCATATGCATGAGTCGACGGCCTTTCATCAGCACCCGGCCATTGATCACGGTGGCGTACACATCGCTGCCGCCGACGGCGTACACCAGGTGAGAGGCCGGGTGGTACATGGGGGTCAGGTGGGGTTTGCGGGTGTCGATGACGATCATGTCGGCTCGCTTGCCGGTTTCGATGCTGCCGGTAATGGTGTCTAGCCCCAAGGCGCGGGCACCGTCGATGGTGGCCATGCGCAGCACGGTGGCGGCGTCCATCACCGTAGGGTCTAATCGGCTGGCCTTGTGCAGCTTGGCGGCCATGTCCATCTCGGCGAACATATCCAGGTTGTTGTTGCTGGAGCAGCCGTCGGTGCCCAAACCGGTGCACACCCCCCGTTCAACCAGATCGGCCACCGGTGAAACGCCGGAGGCCAGTTTCATGTTGCTTTCCGGGTTATGGGATACCTTGACGTCGTGCTGCTGCAGCAGGTCCATGTCATCGTCGTCGAGCACCACGCAATGGCAGGCCAGCAGGTTGGCGCCCAGCACGCCCAGGTGGGCCAGGTGACCCACCGGCGTTGCGCCGTATTTATCCTGGATGTCGTGGAACTCCTTATGGGTCTCGGAAAGGTGGATCACCAGCGGCAAACGGTGCTTCCGGGCGACGTCGGCGGCCTCGGTCAACAGGTCCGGTGCACACAGGTAAGGGGAGTGGGGTTCCACGGCGATGGTGATCAGCGGGTCGCTGTGCCAGGCGTCGATCAAGTGGCGGGTGTAGTCGAAGCCTTTTTGAATGGGGCCATAGTTGGGCGAGGGAAAGTCGTAGAGCACCTCCCCCACCACCGCCCGCATGCCGGCAGCCTTGGCGGCGCGGGCCACGGCGTCTTCGAACAGGTACATGTCGCAAAAGCAGGTGGTCCCCGAAAGAATCATTTCGGCACAGCCGAGCAGTGTGCCGGCATACACGTTGTCCGCATCCAGCAGGGCTTCGGCGGGGAAAATGTGCTCGTTGAGCCAGGTCATCAGCGGCAGGTCGTCGGCCAAACCCCGGAACAGCGTCATGGCGGCGTGGGTGTGGGTGTTGACCAGGCCGGGCATGATGATGCCGCCGGCGGCATCGATCGTCTCCCTTGCCGCCATCGACCCAACCTCGGCGGCCGAACCGACCACCGCAATGGCCTCCCCGCAGACCGCTACCGCGCCATTTTCAATCACGCGGCCATGCGGATCCATGGTCATGACGATACCGTTGGTGATCAGCAGATCGGCGGCCGTCGTCATGGCAGCGCGCCTTTGTGGATCTGTGTCACCACAGCCCTGATCAGACGGTTGAGATCGGGAGCCGCCTGGTTGGCTGCGGCCACGATGGCCTCAACGGATGCAGGGGCCGGCCGGTCCGGGTCGTTGATGTTGGTGATGGTGGACAACCCCAGCACCCGCATGCCGGCGTGCACGGCGACAATGGATTCCATCACCGTTGAAAAACCCACCGTATCGGCGCCGATGGTTTTCAGGTAGCGGATTTCTGCCGGTGTTTCCAGAGACGGCCCCTTCAAACCGGCATAGACGCCGCCTTTTAAAGCAATGCCCAGACTGCCGGCAGCCCGGCGGGAAAGCTGCGCCAGGGATCGATCATAGGCCGCCGTCATGTCCGGAAATCGGGGCCCCCAGTCGTCATGATTGGCCCCGATCAGCGGATTTTCGCCGGTGAGATTGATGTGGTCGCGGATCACCATCAGATCTCCCTGGCGAAAGGCGGGGTTCATGCCGCCGGCCGCATTGGAGATGATCAGATGCCGCACGCCCAGCGCCTGCATCACCCGCACGGGAAAGGCTACGGCTGCGGGGGAATAGCCTTCGTACAGGTGGACGCGCCCCAGCATGACCATCACCGGATGCCCGTCCAGCGTCCCGGCCATCAACCGCCCCGAATGACCGACCACCGTGGATACGGGGAAGTTCGGGATGTCTGCGTAATCCATCGTCAGCGCGTCATCGAGAGGGCCGACGGCCTCGCCCAGTCCGGTGCCGGTGATCACTCCGGTGTCAGGGGCGTGGTCTAGTTTCGATTCGAGAAATGCCGCGGTTTCGCGGACTTTTTCTTTCTGGCGGTTCAAGGGTTGCCTCCAGTGTCTGCTTTGCGGGGTTTTCCAAGCCTTGCCGGTCCATGTGCCATCGATTTTTGCAGCCATCCGGGCGGTAGGGTTATAGACCAGCTTTTGCAGCCCCGTCAAGCGTTGTCAGGCGCGGGTGGACGGCCATGATAGCGTTGACATTTATATATATTTATGAAATGTTGCCACGCGGTCGCCGGTGATTCTCTACCATTGCGTTGCCGGCCGCTTATTCGTCAATATTACGCGCATTCGAAGCCGTTGCTTCTTTGCGATTCAAGGAGCGTTTCAGACATGACCCTGGCACACCACCCCAAGCATGCGGACATCAGCGACGGCATGTGGTCACAGATCGACGCCGTCATCCAGAAAAACAGGACTATTTCCGGGGCCGTCATCACAGTTCTCAGGGAGTGCCAGACCATCGCCGGATACCTGCCCGTGGAATTGCTGGACTACATCAGCCAGGGCCTTAACCTGCCCGCCAGCAGCGTTTACGGCGTGGCATCCTTCTACTCCCTTTTTTCCATGGTACCCAAGGGCCGCCACACCATCAAGATGTGCCTGGGAACGGCTTGCTACGTCAAAGGCATCAAGGAGGCCCTGAGCCGCATTGAAAATGAATACCAGTTGGAGGAGGGCGGCACCACCGAGGATCGGCGCTTTTCCCTGGAGGCTGTTCGTTGCCTGGGTGCCTGCGGTTTGGCACCGGTAATGGTGGTGGGTCAGGACACTTACGGAGACGTCAGTTCGGACAAGGTTTTAGAACTGCTTAAGAAGTATGCCTAAGGTAATCGTTGTTAAACCGTTAGCCCCATTGGGTTCAACTTAGAACGATCATGAAAATTTCCGAAATTAAAGAAATCCTCAAAGGCAGCATGCTTTGTGGCGAAGATCAGATGGATACGGTCATCGTTGCCGGTGGCGCGGCGGATCTGATGGACGATGTCCTGGCGTCTGCGGCCAAGGGTTGTGCCTTGCTGACGGGTGTCACCACGGACCATGTTATCCGAACTGCGAAAATCGTCGGTGTCGGCACCATCGTCATCGTCAGGGGAAAAAATCCATCCAAGGCGTTCGTGGAGATGGCCGAGTCTTTCGAAATTCCGTTGATGGTGACGGAATACTCACTTTTTGTGGCCTGCGGGCGATTATACATGAACGGCATCAGGGGGCTGGACGGTTCCTGGTAAACACTGCTGGAGACGGGAAATGGCGAAACTGACCACTCAGGATCTGGAGGGCATTCGAAATGCACAGAAGGACCGGCTGGCATTCAAAGACAAGACATACTTGCTGCTCTGCGGAGGCACCGGATGCCACGCCACCGGTGCCATCCGGGTCAAGGATGCCCTGGTAGCGGCTATTGCCGAAAAGGGATTGACCGACAAGGTTCAGGTGATCGAAACCGGCTGTAACGGCTTCTGTGCCCTGGGACCCTTGTTGGTGGTTCACCCCGGCGACATTTTTTACCAGAAGCTCGCCGTGGATGACATGCCCGAACTGGTCGAATCGCACCTGATCAACGGCAAGCCGGTGGAGCGGCTGCTCTACAAGGACCCGGTCTCCAAAGCCAAAATCGCCGCCCAGACCAAGATTCCCTTTTTTGCCCACCAGATGCCGCGGGCTCTGCGCAACAAAGGGTTGATCGACCCCGAGTCCATTGACGAGTATATCGGCCGGGACGGGTATATCGGTGTGGCCAAGGCGCTGTTCGACATGACCCCCCAACAGATCATCCAAGAGATGAAAATCTCCGGCATGCGGGGGCGCGGAGGCGCCGGGTTCCCCACGGGGGTGAAGTGGGATTTCGCCAGCCAGAGTGCCGACCCGGTGAAATACGTGCTCTGCAACGCCGATGAGGGCGATCCTGGGGCCTTTATGGACCGCAGTATCCTGGAGGCGGACCCCCATGCGGTCTTAGAGGGCATGATCATCGCCGCCAAGGCCATCGACGCGCACAAAGGATACATCTACGCCCGCACCGAATATCCCCTGGCCATCAAGCGCTTGGGTCTGGCCATCGAGCAGGCCAAGGATTACGGGCTGCTGGGTGACAACATCCTGGGATCGGAACTCTCCTTTGATATCGAGATCTACCAGGGTGCGGGCGCTTTCGTCTGCGGCGAAGAGACCGCCCTGATGCGCTCCATCGAGGGCAAGCGCGGCATGCCGCGTCCGCGTCCGCCCTTTCCGGCACATAAAGGTTTGTGGGAGAGGCCCACCATCCTGAACAACGTGGAAACCCTGGCCAACGTGGCCCAGATCATGGTCAACGGCGGCGCCTGGTACGCCGGTGTGGGCACCGAGACCAGCAAGGGCACCAAGGTCTTCGCCCTTTCCGGCGATGTGAACAACATCGGCCTGGTGGAAGTCCCCATGGGTACGCCCCTGCGCACAATCATCTACGACATTGGCGGCGGTATTCCCAACAAACGTAAATTCAAGGCGGTTCAGCTGGGCGGCCCGTCGGGCGGGTGCATTCCTGAAGCCTACCTGGACACGCCGGTGGACTACGAGGCCATTGCCAAGGTGGGTGCCATCATGGGCTCCGGCGGTGCCATCGTCATGGACGAAAAGACCTGCATGGTGGATATGGCCCGTTTTTTCATGGAGTTCATTCAGGACGAGTCCTGCGGCAAATGCACGCCCTGCCGGGAGGGCACCCGCCGCCAGCTCCAGATTCTGGAGAAGATCTGTGAGGGCCGCGGAGAGCCGAGCGATCTCGACGTCCTGGTCGAGCTGTCACAGACCATCCGCGAGACCGCCCTGTGCGGCCTGGGCCAGACGGGGCCAAACCCGGTGCTCTCCGCACTGCGCTACTTCAGGGATGAGTTCGAGGCTCACATTCACGAAGGGCGATGTCCGGCCAAGCGCTGCGTGGCGCTTCTCCGCTTTGAAGTGGAGCCGGATGCCTGCACCCGCTGCGGTATGTGCTTCAGAGCCTGCCCGGCCGATGCCGTCGTCTGGAAAAAAAAGGAATTGGCCCGCATCGACAAGGAAAAATGCATCAAGTGTCTGACCTGCTACGACAAGTGCAAGTTCGACGCTATTTTTTAACAGGAGCGTTGAGATGACGATAGCCATTATACTCATGGGCGGACTGGGGCTGGTGGTCGGCGTCGGCCTGGCGCTGGCCTCCAAGATCTTTTACGTTTACGTGGACCCCAAAATCGTTTCCGTCGAAGAGGCCCTGCCCGGAGCCAACTGCGGCGGCTGCGGCCTGCCTGGATGCAGCGCCAATGCAGAAGCCATCGTGGCGGGCAAAGCCGCACCCAACTCGTGCGTGGCCGCCGGTGAAGACGTGGCCCTGGCCATTGCCGCCATCCTCGGCGTGAGCGTCGAGGCCAAGGAGCCGGACATCGCCCTGCCCGGGTGCACCTACGGCGTGGCCGACGCGGACGTCAAATACAGCTATGACGGCATGAACGACTGCCGGGCCGTCGCCCTGCTTTCAGGTGGCATGAAGGTCTGCAATATCGGCTGCCTCGGGCTGGGCACCTGCGCCGCCGCCTGCCCCTTCGACGCGATCGTCATGGGACCCCAGGGGCTTCCCGTGGTGGACGAGGTTAAATGCACCGGCTGCGGCACCTGTGAGCGGATCTGTCCCAAGCACATCATCACCTTGTCATCGGTCACCCGGAGAATACTCAAGGAGTACACCACCGAAGATTGCACGACGCCCTGTCAGCGCGCCTGCCCGGCGGGGATCAACATCGGCCGCTACATCCAGCAGATTGCCGAAGGCGACTACCACGGGTCTGTTCAAACCATCAAGGAGCGCAACCCCTTTCCCACGGTGATCGGCAGAATCTGTCCCCGACCCTGTGAAAACGACTGCCGGCGTAAATATGTGGACGAGCCGGTGGCGATCAATTTCCTGAAGCGGTTTGCCGCCGACTATGAACGCACCCAGGAGGAGCGTATCCAGCCATTCAAGGCGCCGGATTCCGGCCGCCGCATCGCCGTAGTCGGTGGCGGGGTCCAGGGCCTTTCCGCAGCCTTTTTCGCGGCCCGTTTAGGCCATGGGGCCACGGTGTTCGAAGGGACGGACCGCCTGGGCGGCCTGCTCAATACCGCCATTGCCAAGTACCGTCTGCCAGATACGATCCTCAAATGGGATATCGACGGTATCCTGGAGATGGGCGTGGACGCCCGGACCGGTCAGATGCTGGGCCGCGACATGACCGTGGCCGATCTTCTGGACGACGGCTACGAGGCGGTGTTTCTCGCCTCGGGCGGCTGGGACAGCCGACTGGCCCGGGGTGCCGAGAAAACGGTGGAAGCGCCGCTGCCCGGTGGATGTCTGCTGCTGGACCTGCTGCGTTCCGGCAAAAAGGGACATGGAACGGTACCCTGCGGGAGTCACACGGTGATTGTCGGCGGCGAGGGACTGGCCGGCGAGGCCCTGGCCCAAGCCCGATCCCTGGGCGCCGAGACGGTTACCTTCATTTTACGGGACAGCCTCGATCAAACCACCGTTTCGGCGCTGACCGAAGCCGGAGCTAACGTCGTCTTACGAGCCGGCGTCACCCGTCTTTTCGGTGACGGCGAATCACTTTCCGAGCTTGAGGTGCTGAATGTGGATACCGGTGAAACGCGGCTGCTCGAAGCCCAGACCCTGGTCTTCTCTTCGGGAAGATTCCCCGAGCTGATTTTTACCCGACCCATGGGGGGTGATGACGCTGAAAGCCGCCCGTGGACCTGGACGGCCGTTCCCCCGTACAAGCAGCCGGATCATGCCGACGACGCCGGTTTGTTTGCCAAGGGTGACGCCCTGACCGATTTCAGCGGTGCCATCAAGGCCATTGGCGCCGGGCGGCGTGCCTCCGCGGCCATTCATAAAATCATCTACGATATTCCATTGGACCTGCCGGAAAACGTCCTGAAGCCCGATGCCGCTATCCAGAACGTGGACCACGTGGAAGCGGTGGCGGCCAGCCAGCGGCGAATCATGCCTCTGGCCGACAGCAGAGACCTGGCACAACTGATGGAACTTGAGAAGGGTTTCGACCCAGGGGCAGCCCTGGCCGCGGCTTCCCGGTGCCTAAATTGCGGCCTTATCTGTTATCAGCATGCGGAGAATCAGCGGCCGCTGGAAAAGATCAGGGACGCCGTCAACGCCTG
>JAGTUY010000148.1 GCA_018224455.1 Desulfosarcina sp. | reverse complement strand
GCCACGTCTTTTGCCCTGCTGCTGGTGATCGGCTGCCCGCCCAACGCCATCGCCTACTCCTATCGCCAGTTCAACTCCTGGGACCTGACCCGGGCCGGACTGGTGGCCACGCCCGTGATGTTGGCTGCCATGATTCTGGTCAGCGCCCTGTGGTGGAACGTGCTGGGCCTGGTTTAAAAGCGAAGGAGAAAATTCAATGGTTAAATTGCCGATCAACATACTCATTGTCGATGACGAGCGTGACTTCGTCGAAGTCCTCTCCTTACGCCTGACCGACGCCGGTCACCGGGTCCGAGCGGCCTACAGCGGAAAAGAAGCCCTGTCCGTCCTGGCCGAGACCGAACCGGAAGGTCTCCCGGATATCGATGTGATTGTTCTCGACATCAAAATGCCGGGCATGGACGGGATCGAGACCCTCAAGCTGATCAAAGCCAGGTACCCCGTCGTCGAGGTCATTCTGCTCACCGGGCACGGTGCGGTCGATACGGCGGTGAAGGGACTGAAGTCAGGGGCCTTCGACTATCTGCTGAAGCCGGCCGATTTTGACGAGCTGACCGGCAAGCTGGAGGCCGCCCGCAAGCAGCGGGACGCCCAGGTGGGCCGAATCCGTGAAGCCGAGGCCCGCGCCCTCATGCGGCGGAGTGGTGGATTGTTCAGATGCGATTAATGCCCCTTCCATGTCAATCCTGCCAAAAGTATACGCGTATGGCTCGTGATCGATCCACCTGTTTGGGCGCGCTATCGCGGTTCATTTTAACTGACCCAAACGGAGCAAGCAGCTAAGGGCCTCGGAAAGAAATGGTTTAAGGATGCCGTTCTCAGGCCGTATCCGATCTGACAGAAGACTTCTCTATGGAATCAACGACAATGGCACCCGGGCGGACCGACCATCGAATATTGCGGTCATACAGCCGCAGTCCGAATTCTGTTTTATCGGAACGGTTTTCCATGTAGGCGGGCCGAGGGTCGGCGCGGAGCACCTGGACGACCAGTTCAGTGAACCCCGGATAGGTTTTTTCCGCCTCGGCACTGGCACATCGTCCCTGGTTCGAAAATTCAATTGAGATCGACGGTCGGGGTGGTTCGGATGCATAGCCGCCGTTCGCATCAGGAATCGAATCCGCATAGGGCAGATAGGGTTTGATGTCCAGAACAGGGGTTTGATCCAGCATGTCGATACCGGCCACATCTAGCAGCAGATTACCATGCTCCCGGCGGATGCCTTCTAATGTTACGCTGGACATGCCGATGGGATTGGGACGGAATCCGGATCGGCTGGCAAACACACCGATTCGCGAGTTGCCCCCCAGCCGCGGCGGCCGAACGGTGGGTTGCCACTTTTGGGCGTCGATACCATGAAAGACAAAAACGATCCATATATGCGAAAAGTCACCCAGCCCCCTGAACGCTTCGTCCCGATCATAGGGCGGCAGCATTTCGATGGTGGCACGGGCGGCAGGAACCAGTCGCGGCTGACGGGGAATGCCGAATTTCTCGCTAAAGCACGAATGGATCATGCCGACGGGGTTGAAGGCAAAATTCCTATCCATTGAAGCGCTCCTGCATTACGGACTTTCGATGGGAGTTTTCCAGAATGTCCGGCAAGTGTAGCATAGTACGATGGCCTTGAACAACGGACAATCCATGCCAACATTATTGCTTGACAGGGCGTTGACCCTCCTTCAGAATTCATTTCAGCGGGCAGGGTGGGTCTGCCGCTGCTGATGCTTTTCTCAATACCCATCATTTACGGGGAGACAATGATGTTTAATCCGGAAAAACTACTCGGCGGATTGATCCGCAGCAGCACCCGGGGCAGTCGGGGGGGCTCGGAGGCCTGATGTCCGGTGGCGCCGCCCTGGGGGTCCTGGGTGTGGCCATGGAAGCCGTTGAGCATTACATGAATAAATCTCAGGGTGCAGGCCCCCTGCCCCAAACACCCGGGGCGCCGCCGCCCATGCCCGGTTCCGCGCCACCAGCGCCGCCGGTCATGGGGAGGGGTTCGGCTGCTCCGCCACCGCCGCCCATGCCTGGTAAACCGGCGTTTGTGCCCCCTCCACCGGTGGCCGACGATCCGGCCGGCAACCCGGAGGCGGTGATTCTGATTCGGGCCATGATTGCCGCCGCCAATGCCGACGGCGTCATCGATCAGGCGGAGCGGAACAATATCCTGCAACGCCTGCAGGCCGTCGATCTCTCACCGGAGGAGCACACCTTTATCGTTCAGGAACTGCTTTCACCGGCGGAACTGAAAACCATTGTCGGCAGTGTCAACAGACCGGAACTGGCCCGGCAGGTTTACACCGTGTCCCTGATGGCCATCCAGGTGGACACTGAAATTGAGCGCCAATACATGAGTACCCTGGCCAGCCGGCTGGGATTGGATGAGTCGACAGTTGAACAGATCCATCGCAGCCTGGAACCCTTTTTTTAATTAGGAGGTCCCCTGGATGACCCAATGGTACATAAGCTTTGACGGCAATCAAGTCGGCCCCATGGACCTGTCCCAGGCCATCGGCCAGGCCCGGCAGAATCCCAACGGTTTTGCATGGCGGGACGGGTTTGCCGAGTGGCAGCCCATCGCCGGCATCGCTGAACTCAATCCGGCACCCGGTGTGCCGGTGCCCACACCGCCGCCGGCAGCTGCCCGCGCTGCAGGTGCGGACGAAATCGACTTCAAGATTTTCGGGGCCGAGATGCAGTTCGTCGAGGTGGAACTGGACCCCGGTGAAAGTGCCGTGGCCGAGGCCGGCGCCATGATGTACAAGGACAGCACCATCGAGATGCAGACCGTATTCGGGGATGCCTCGGCGCCTTCCGGTGGCGGCGGCGGATTCATGGACAAGCTCATGGGGGCGGGAAAAAGACTGCTTACCGGCGAAAGCCTTTTCATGACCGTGTTCACCCACACGGGTCAGGGCAAGGGCCACGTGGCCTTCGGCGCCCCTTATCCGGGCAACATCATCCCCGTACCCCTGCCCAGCGTCAATGGATGCCTGATCTGCCAGAAGGACAGCTTTTTGTGTGCGGCCAAGGGGGTTTCCATCGGCATCCATCTGCAGAAAAAAATCCTCACCGGTCTCTTCGGCGGCGAGGGCTTCATTATGCAGAAACTGGAGGGGGACGGCATGGTTTTCGTGCATGCCGGCGGCACCGTGGTGGAGCGCCAGCTCAAGCCCGGCGAGGTGATGGATGTGGACACCGGCTGCATCGTGGCCCTGGAAAAAACCGTCAACTTCGATATCCGCCAGGCGGGCAACATCAAGACGGCCCTGTTCGGCGGCGAGGGACTCTTTTTCGCGACGCTTCACGGGCCCGGCAAGATTTGGCTGCAATCTCTGCCATTTTCGCGGCTGGCCGGCCGGATGCTCCAGGCCGCTCCCCAGCGGGGCGGCAGTCGGGGTGAAGGATCCCTCCTGGGGTCCTTAGGCGGGCTGATCGACGGTGACAACCGGTTTTAGATATTGTGGAATACAGGAATTCAGGGATGAGGGGATTGGCAAAGTTCAATACTGCCTCAATTCCTTAATTCGCCAATTCACCAATCAGGTATTCGCGAACGCCTCGATCATCACCTTCTCATACCACCCGTTCAGTCGCCACCCTTCCAGAAAACCGTTATGTCCGCCAAAGGGCTGGATGATCAGGCGGGTGTCAGGACTGGTGTGCAGGTCGTAGAAATCCTCCACAGGAATAATGGGGTCGTCCTCGGCGGTGATGATGGTGGTGGGGGTGGTGATTCCCTGAAGGTCGTTGTTGATGATCGTATAATCCTTGAAATAGGATCTGGCGTTGTCATAGGCGCTGTAGCGTTCCAGGAGCCGTTCGGTCATCTCCCGGATATTGTTCACGTCCAGGATGGCGGAAAAGTCAAAGTGTTCCGGGAACAAACGCTGTTTGATGACCAGGGACCGGCGCCATTTTTTCAGAAAGTATTTCAGAATAAACCGGCTGTTGTCGATGCGGTCCGTGGCCTTGTCCGGATTCAGTACGGGACTGATGCTGACGATCTGCTTCAGATCGTCAATGGGTTGCGTGGCGCAGCGGCGAGCGATTCGCAGGGCAAAATTGCCGCCCAGGGAGAATCCGGCAAGCATCACCGGCTTTCCATGTTCCGCTTCGCTGATCTGGCGCACGGCATCGAAGACTTCGTCGAGGAGCACCGCGTAGAAAATTCCGGTGTTCAGGTGGTGACTGGGGCCGTGGTCCCGTAGGTTGAGACGAAAAACATCAAAACCGCCGTTGAAGAGAAAACGGCCCGTGGTTCGGATATAGGTGGAGTTCGAACTGCCTTCCCAGCCGTGCAGCAAAATTACCAGACCCTTGTCGTGGGGCCGGGGTTGACGGCTCATGGCCCCCAACAGGCGAACCCCATCAGCGGTGGCGAGGATGGTCTCCCGGGCAGCGTCGAGCATGGGATTTTTTCCCCAGGCACGCACGCCGGCGCTGGCCAGCATGGTCTGGACGCCGGCCGGCTTCAGCCAAAAGGGCGGATTTAAACTATCGGATTCCATCGGCGGGCGGTTGTCTCCCCATATTTCCGATCGGTGGTGCGCGATCATGCACCCAATTTTTTCAGGGCAGCGGCCATTTCTTCTTCGCTGATCCGTTGAAGCATGCTACGGGTGCAGCGGGGGCAAGGGGTACTGGACAGGTCTGCCGAAGAGCGTGTGAGATGGCCGCAGTTCATGCACTACCAGGGGTCGCCGGCGCTTTTATCTCTTGCTGTGGCGCTTATCAGTGGTGCCATGCAGCCGTTGATCAATGCGAGCGAGCCTATCCCCAGAAGGCCTGACAGCAGGCGTTTAATAAAACCCCGTCGATTCATCGCGTACTCCGTCCTTGCATCGTGGTTTGATCCAAACCGATCAGTGATATCAGACCGCCATTAATATCAATTTCTCATCCAACGGTAAACCCTTGAAATCGAACCGTCCGGGCATTTCTATTGACAGAAACACGATTTGCAGCGTAAAAACAATTTTCGTGATGGTGTTGGCATCGCTTCCGGTTTTGCCAAACCCCTTTTGCCGCGAAGGGCGGCGGGTTTTTTTACTATCAAGGAGGAACGTGCATGAAACCCAAGAGCTTTATCCTGCGCAAAGATGAGATTCCCAGACAATGGTACAATATCCTGGCGGATATCAAGATGAACCCCCCCCTGGGACCCGACGGCCAACCGATAAGCCCCGATATGCTGGCACCGGTTTTTCCCATGAATCTCATCGAGCAGGAGGTGAGTTCGGATCGCTGGATCGATATTCCCGAGCCGGTTCTGGATGTGCTCTCCATCTGGCGGCCGGCGCCCTTGACCCGGGCCACTAACCTGGAGAAAGCATTGGGTACGCCGGCGAAAATATACTACAAAAATGAAGGCATGAGTCCTCCGGGCAGCCACAAGCCAAATACGGCCGTACCGCAGGCATACTACAACAAGGTTTTCGGCATCGAGAAGATCACCACCGAAACCGGCGCCGGCCAGTGGGGCAGCGCGCTCTCCTTCGCCTGTGCCCAGTTCGGATTGACCTGCAAGGTTTACATGGTGCGTATCAGCTTCGATCAGAAGCCCTACCGCAAAGCCATGATGGAAACCTGGGGCGGCAAGTGCATCGCTTCCCCAAGCAATGAGACCAAGGCCGGGCGGGATGCCCTTGAAAGGGACCCCAATACTCCGGGAAGCCTTGGTATCGCCATTTCAGAAGCCGTCGAAGCGGCGGTGAGCGACACGTCGGGCAAAACCCGCTACTCGCTTGGCAGCGTGCTCAACCATGTGATGCTCCACCAGACCATCATCGGCCTGGAGGCCAAAAAACAATTCGACATGGCCGGCGACTATCCGGACATTGTCATCGGCTGCGCCGGCGGCGGCAGCAATTTTGCCGGCCTGGCCTTCCCCTTTGTTCTCGACAAAATGAACGGCAAGCAGATCGAGATCTACCCGGTGGAACCCAAGGCTTGTCCGACGATGACCCGGGCGCCTTTCGCATACGACCACGGCGACACCGCCGGTTACACGCCGCTGCTGCCCATGCACAGCCTGGGACACAATTTCGTTCCGGCGCCGATCCACGCCGGGGGGTTGCGCTACCACGGCATGGCGCCCACCGTCAGTCAGCTGATCAACGAGGGGTTGCTCACACCCAAATCGGTGGGTCAGATGGCCGCATACGAGGCCGGTGTCCTGTGGGCGCGGACCGAGGGGTTCATCCCCGCGCCGGAAACTTCCAATGCCCTGGCCCAGGTGGTGGAAGAAGCAAGGATCGCCAAAGAAGAGGGCAAAGAGAAAACCATCGTGGTCAACTTCAGCGGACATGGCCTGCTGGATCTGGGCGCCTACGACAAATACTTATCCGGCGAACTGTTCGATTACAGCCTGGACGATGCCGAGATCGAGAAATCGACGGAGATTTTTAAAAACTACCCCAAACCTCAGAACATCAAGAGCACCTGATGGAACCGGAAGGTCTTGAACGGCGATGCCCCCGGCTGGGCGGCGATGTGGCCTTTGGCTACTGCAAGGTCTGCGGTGAAGGCAGAACACCCTGTTTCAAGGTGTTCGACTGCTGGTGGGAGCGCTTCGACGTGGTGGCGCACATGCAGGCCTGCCTGTCACCGGACGCCTTCGACGCGCTTTCCGCCCGCCGTCCCCAGCCGAAAATGACCAGCCTGGTGGATCTGATTCGCCAGGCCCAGGCGCGGGCGTCGCAGGACTGACGACATGGTTTGGAAATGAGAAAAGAAATGGGGTAGAAATGTGAGAAATGGGGTCGGGCCTCAGCAACATACTGTAAACTTTAGAAAAGAGTTAAAAAAGTGCCTGCATGGAGGCCTTAATCGACCCTTTTAAAGGCCAAAACAGGCTGAGTAAAGTCGGTTGTCATTGATCCCATAAACTTGTAAACATGGGAAATGGGGTCGGGCCTCAGCAAGATACTGTAAACTTTAGAAAAGAGTTAAAAAAGT
>JAGTUY010000147.1 GCA_018224455.1 Desulfosarcina sp. | reverse complement strand
TTCGGGGTGGCCAGTGCCGGGGTGGCACTGGTGTTGATCGCGGCATGAGAAGGGCGAGGGGCCGAGGGGTCAAGTGAAGGGCAAAGAAAAGATTGAACGTCCAACGTCGAACGTCCAACGCTCAACGTCCAATGGGAATAGGGTTCGAGGGGCCGGGTGAAGGGCAGGGGAAAGACGAACGGACCCTTTTGTCTATAGTGACGCCGTAAGGCGTTGGCGGTTAGCGGGGACGCTGTCTCCCGAATTCTATTTTTCTCGCCCGCTTCGCTTGAGGACGCAGAGGCCCAGAGTTGGTTTAATTTTCCTTTCGGAAATTAAACCAAACAACACAAACCCCTTGATCTTTCTCTGTGACTCTGCGGGCTCTGTGAGAGATATTTTTTTCTTTTTCTTTCACCCTTGAACCCTCGACCCCTCGGATCCTCAGCCCCTGTTCTTCGCGAATTACCCGTGGAGCGCCTTGCCCGTACCCTTCAACGCCGCCTCCAGCAGGATCTCAGCCAGGGTGGGGTGGGCGTGGATGGTGTCGGCGATATCGGTCACACGCAGGTGGTTGCCGACCGCCAGGGTGCCTTCACCCAAAAGGTCCGTGGCGTGGGGGCCGATGATGTGAACCCCCAGCACCTTGCCGTTACCGGCATCGGAAATGATGGTGGCCTGGCCGGCCAGTTCACCGATGACCTGGGCCTTGGCGATGGTGCGAAACAGAACGGTATCCGCGCGTGCATCGATTCCCCGCGCGTTGGCCTGGGCTTCGGTGAGCCCCACGCAAGCCACCTCCGGCATGGTAAAAATGGCCCCGGGCACCGCCGTGTAGTCCATGACGCGCTCGGCGCCCATGGCATTTTCCGCTGCCAGCATGGCTTCGGTGGAGGCCACGTGAGCCAGCATCACCCGCTCCGGCCCCAACACGTCTCCGATGGCGTAAACGCCCGGAACGCCTGTCCGCAGTCGATCGTCCACCGGGATCCAGCCCTTGGCATCCGTCGCCAGGCCGATGGTGGACAGACCAATGTCGGTGGTGTTGGGCGTCCGGCCGATGCACACCAGCGCCTGCGCCACCGTCTCCGTCAGCGGGGCCTTGTCCTTTTCCTTCACATCCGATGCAAACGGGGACGGACCGATGGTCACCGTAAGGCCGTCGCCCCGCCGCTCGATCGATTCCACCACGCGGTTCACGTAGTACTTGATTTTACGCTTTTTCATCTCCCGCTCCAGCACCTTGGAGCAGCCGGCATCCACCGACGGCAGGGGCAGCAGGCGGTCCAGGGCCTCCACGACAATAACCGTGGCCCCCATGGCGGACAGGATGCAGGCGAATTCGCAGCCGATGACCCCCCCGCCCACAATAACAATCGATTCGGGAACCTTCTCGATCTCCAGAATGTGGTTGCTGGACAAAATCCACCGGCCGTCAAAGGGAAAAGCCGGCACCGAAAACGGTTGGGAGCCGGTGGCGATGATCAGTCGGTCCCACGCCCAGACTCGCTCCTGCCCGTCTTCACCGGTGGCGGAAACCTTGCCAGGGCCGTCGATACGGGCGGTGCCGCGAACCAGGCTGATCTTGTGGTGGGCCAACAGGCCTTCGATGCCCTTGATCTGGGTGGCGAGGACTTTCCGCTTACGGGCCATGAGCTGTTGCATGTCAAGCACGGCGCTGCCTTCCAGGCGGATACCGAACTGATCGGCCTGGTGAAATTTTTCAAGCATCTCGGCAGTGGTTTTCATGATCTTCGAGGGAATGCAACCCCAGTTCAGACAAGTGCCGCCGACCTGCTCCTTTTCGACCACTGTCACCGCCGCGCCCAGCTGCGCGGCACGAACCGCCGCCACATACCCCCCCGGGCCGGCGCCCAGGACCGTTATCGGTAATCCCATATGCCTATTCCTCCTTTTGGTTCAACCTGCAGATCGGTCCAGCGCAATGACCATTGCGATCAGTTATGCGTATTTAATGTCTTTTTCAATCTTTTTTTAACATATTTTTGCCGAATACTTCAATTTTTTAAAAAATGTTTGACAGATTCATCATACTCGATTAAAGATTTTTAATATCTACCTAATCATTTAAAGGCAATCGATGAAAGTCGACGATCTAAACATTTCCATCGTCCGTCATCTGCAGGCGGGCAGGAAGTCCTACAAAATCATCGCAGAGGATCTTGGCGTCTCCGAGAATACCATCCGATCACGGGTCAGTAAGCTTGAAGGAGAGGGTGTGCTGGAGATCGTCGGTCTGGTGGACCCGGAAAAGGTTCCACGTCACCGGGTCGTGATGGTGGGCGTCAAGCTGACCACCATGGACCTGGTCAAAAAGGGCGAAGAATTCAGCCGGGTTCGCGGAGTGGTATCGGTGAGCGTCGTCACCGGCCGGTTCGACCTGATCCTCATGGTTCTGCTCAAGGAGGGCTTCGGCCTGCTGGAATTCTACACCGAAGAGGTTTCCCGGCTCGAGGGTGTACAGTCGGTGGAGACCTTTGTGGTTTATAAGAGTTACAACTTGAAGGTGCCGTATATTTTTTAGTTGAAGAAAAACTCTTGACCCCTCGACCCCTCGAACCCTTTTTTGCAAGGAGTACCCCTATCATGAGAACAGCCATTAAAACCACACCACTCAACAGCTGGCACCGGCGTCAAGGCGCCAACATGGCCGACTTCGGCGGCTACGACATGCCCCTGTGGTATTCATCGGTTAAAGACGAACATTTAACCGTACTCGACGGTGCCGGTG